>NZ_JACJUP010000001.1:0-87678 GCF_014748295.1 Planktothrix sp. FACHB-1355
TATAATCTCGGTATTGAGGTTTAATGGGAATAGGGTTTTGGCGATTGTTCTCCCCGCTAATCAGTTGGTTGTAGTGGTCACCAACGGTTTTGACATACTCGATTTTGTGGGAGAGACTTCCGTATTCTTGTAGTAGGTCTATTTCTGATTCTAAAGCTTCTATGGCTGTGGCATGGTTGTTGATTACGCCTACGGATATTCCATCTGACATGAAGATAGCAATTTCTTCAAATGGTTTATCTGGGGGGAATGATGCTTTTTCTTCTTTTTTGATGGGGGCGTAAGCGTTTTCTGGTAAATTTCGCTTTTTTACTTCTTGAGTGAAGTTGGGATATTTAGTGGCTATTTCTGTGCCAATTGTGTCACCATCAAAGTCTCTGCCTTGACGTTCTGATTCGGTTTCTGCTGGCACAGTTTCATCGGTTTCGATACCTTTGGCTTGCAATGCTGCAATTCTTTGAGCGATTCGTTCTCTGGTTTCGTCATTGACTACTACAACACCGACTAGGGGTTTACCGTTGGGGTTTAGTGCGTCGGGGACGTATTTATTTTTTGAGATGCACATCCCGTTGGAATTGAGATATGGCGAGCAAAAGTTTAAGATTTTTTCGCCTTCTGGAAATCTCATATCGCATATTTCGCCATTGATTAAATCTTTACTGGGTATTATCATGGCGCGATTGAATTTGATGGTTTTTCCTAATGATAAATCTCGCCATTGGTTTTGCATGAATCGTTCTAATTCGTCTACTACTTTTTGGGATGATAGTAGCTGGCCCCATCCTTCCAGGTCGGCTTTAATTAGACGGTACATTATGGGGTCTTGTTGCTCTGCTGTTTCTGATTCTGAAATGTCGTTTTCTTCCGGATTTTCTTCTAGTTGTCGGTTTTTTTGGAATTTTTCGTAGGCTTCACAGTAGCGTTGTGCTACTTTCCTGGGGTCTTTTTGAATGGATGCTAATTCCAAAGCTTCTTGTTCGATTTGGCGGAGGAAGTCTTTAATGCCAAATGGCGCACAGTCTAGTGTTTGGGAAATTGCTACTAAGGAAGGTTGGGAACGGTCTTTTTCACCTATAAAGACCATTTGGTCGGTGTAGAGCCCTGGTCGAATGGGGTTATTTTTTTTGTCTCCACCTTTGAATGATGATGTGGGTAAGATTAGATCTATAGTGGTGTTTAATTTTTCTTTTATTGGTAGTTCATTGAGGCGGAATGGTGCTACGGTTCCTTTTCCAAAGCGACGGTCTAGTTCTCCGCCAAAACATCCTAGTCGATGTTGAATTACGTTGGATACAGTGCCACTGAGTTCTGTTGCTAGTTCTGGTGATATTTTGCCGTGACAGTCTCCTACTAATCGCCAAGCTATGTCGTTAGGAAGTATGTCTCCGTTTTCTCCTGTGATATCGTCTACAATGAGAATATTGACAGGATGCTTTACTGCGTTTTGACAAGCGCCGATGAAGATGCTGCCATAAGCACCTCGGTCTTTTTGGTCTGGACAAATTGCTTGTATTGTTTCTAAGTATTTTTGGGGGCCATATACTAATCGACCGCCACTAGAGAGTAGTAGAACGTGGTTTTCTGGATGGTTATATAAGTCTTCGGGCGCACTGTTTTCATCTATGTGACCGAAGGAGAAGTCGTTTGTAGCGTTTGGGAAGAATGCTTCTAGTAGGGTATTTTGGAGTTCTTCTGTTAAAATACCACTGGGGTCTGATGGATTTTCTATCCATTGGTTTAATCTGGTATCGAAGTGTTTAAATTGTAGTGTCATGGTGGTAAGTAGTGTTATGAATTCAAATTTTTTGGTACGGTTTGATAGGGAGTTTGCTTTGGATGAGAAGCTGGGTGAGGATTATGTTGAGGGTTTGGTTATTCAGGGGTATTCTGATGACCAAATTGTTCGGCAGGCGTCAGCTTTGCGTAATGGCACTCCGCTGGATGAGTTGCCTTTAGATATGGATGCTGAAGATTATTATGACTATCTCAGCGGTGGTTATGATTTGCTAGGAGATGATGAGGAAACTGAGCCTGAATTGGTTGAGTATGTGTATCTCGACCCCAATGCTCCAGATGATTTTTAATTTTAAAAGCGGCCTGTAAAGGTCGCTTTATTTTTACTGTCTTAATAGACAAATGGCTCTGGCAATTATTAATCTCGGCGACAGTAACGCTATGCGCCCATTGCAGGATAAATACCAAAGCCATATTTGCGTGGAAAAACATCAAATTATTAGCTCGGCAAACGAAGCTACCTCCGGGGCAGCGAGTTTGATGATCTGCCCTTCCTTATAAGGAACCCTATCAATTATTTGAAACTCACAGGGACAACCTCTTTGTTCTACTAAAGTATCCAAATCGCTGTTACCATAAACCTCAAATTCCTCCCCATTTGGCTCTTGGATTAAGTAACGCCACCGCAAGCGCTCATACTGAGTACTTTTCCCTGTTTTCTTTAATACTTTGTAAACCAGGCCATCTTCTAAATCGCGCAAAGGAACGGTGGGATGCGGCACCGATGCTAACAATTTAGGAATAGGCGCACCTACCCCTTTTTTAATCCCAATTTTCCGTTCTTTTTCCGGTAACCGCAAATCTTCGTTATAAGCAGATGAACGAGATAAATCAATTCTCAACTCGGTATCTTCTATGAGGATATCCTGATACCCTTCATAACCAGTTTCGTATTTGATGAACTTAAAACCTTCAATTGCTTGAAATTGAGTATCAAAAACCCCAATTTTACTATCGTCATCGAGGTAGACAGTTAAAGTATTGCTGTAATATCTCTGTTCCCCTTCTTCAGTAGTCGCTCCAGTAATACGAATCAAGGCACATTCATCCGGTAAAACTGACAAGTTTTTCTCGATCGCCTTCAACTGAGCAACGGTAATGTATACCGCTTCCCCAGTCAGATCGATCTTACTTGTTACGTGCTGATTTCGCTTAAACTGTTCGGCAATTTGCTGCAAATTAGTTGACTTTTTGGACGAAGTAACCATTGTGACTCCTTTATATACGAGCGGCTAATTTTTCACCCAACCAGGCGTCTTTACCTTTACATATATTCGCGCCATATGTGGCCAGGGGCATCTAACCAAAGAAAGTAACCTTAGCTATCCAGAAAAAGGCCAATTTAATAGCAAAGACAGAGTTAGTCTCTATCTTTTGTTATAAAGCAAAACGCTTAGACTTTTTTACCTCCCTACCAAAGGGGCAAGGTTTTATTTGGGGAAAAGTGACATAAATAAATAAAGCCTGAAAATTATATCCAGAGCTATTGCAACCACTATGCCTCGCAAGTCAAGTTCAAAAACTAAGCAGGAGACAAAAGCTATGTCAATCGAAATTAAAGGCAGCGAAGACCTTGAGAATCAAGCAAGTTTAGAAGAAAATAGTAATCAGCCGGAAATTCTGCTCCCTGCAGTAGAGAAAGAACAAATTGTCGTACATATTAGTGGGGGTGAAATTGGTGGAATAGGGAAATCGACGGTGGGAAAAGCAATCGTTTACTACTATCAGAAAAAGGGAAAACAAGTGATTGTGGTGGATTGCGATCGCACCAATCCCGATGTGTGGAATATGTATCAAAAAAATGAAGTAGAAGCAGCGCACCGCTTAGAATTAAGCGATAATACCGATCGCGAAGACGCGGCGGACGAAATTCTGAACTGGGCAGCTGCTAAAAAATTACCAGTTTTAGTTAATCTCCCTGCTCAGGCAGATACAAACATCCGTGCGTGGCTCGATCGTACTGTGTTACCTCTGATACAGTTACCCGCAGAAGAGAAGGATGTAGAAATTCAAATCAACTATTGGTTTGTCACGAATGGATTTAAAGAAAGCATCGATTTATTTTTAAATTCTTTGTGGCACTACGGAGGACATATCCAACATATTTTAGTCCGAAATAATGGCATAGCAAGCAATTGGGATAATATCGATAATGACCAAAATTTGAAACACCTCACTCAGAAGATTATTCGGCTACCTAAAGCTACAAAGAATCAGGCAATTATTGAAAAACCGGAAATAGCTAAAAAAGATAAAAATATCAAAGATGTAGATGAAACTGGTCACAAGATCTTACCAATTATTCAAATAGAATTTCCCCGCCTCGCCAAGAGAGAACGGGATAAATTGAACGCAGAGGGAATTTCATTTAGGGAAGCTTTATCGGCTAGTACGAACGGCAACGGGAGAAAAATTTGGCCTGTATGGGAACGAAGCCGACTGTATAACTTTATAACAGATGCGGTAACTGTATTTGCAGAAACGGGAGTGCTGCCATGACCCCATTTGTAAAAAAACCGGAGGATTTTCCATTACTCAAACGATTGTTAAAAGATAAATCAGAAGATTTCCAACAAAGGGTTTGGGATTATGTAGCTTTAACCGATCTCCAACCTGACGATCCGGGGATAATCTTTCCCATTTTATTGGGGCAGTTGCAATTACTGCTATCTGAGACACCTGACACCCTAGAACGTATGTTCAAAGAGGGTTCTGCCGAATTGAAACAATCGTTGGAGTTGTCCGAGCGGGTACTGATTGCACGGCAGAAAAAGGCGATCGCAGATGCAGCTTTAGCCGTAATTCGGGAGGCACGCGAGGAAGCGAAGAAGAAAGAAAGCTTACAACCTTGGAGTACTATAGCCCTGGCATCTGGTTGCCTTGCAGGAATACTGGGGCTGGGGTTTTTTCTAGGGATGACAATTTCTCCTTTCCTGCAAGGCGGTTATGTAGAAAATATGCGAATAACCGCCGAGCGAGCCGCGACACTACGATGGGCGGAATCAAAGTCAGGAAGAAAAGCCAGAGAGATTCTGGAACTAAATTCGCAATATTTAAATTCCTGCGAAAGGGATGTTCGGCGTTTAGGATTGACACTAACTTTTAACGGGGTAACAAAAAAATCAGGTTTTTGTTTGCTTTGGATAAAGAAGCCAAACTAAATCGGTCAACTTCTCGGATGCGGTGCTTGATGGTATTCGTTTCCAGCATGCCAATTTTTAAGTTTCGGACGCCACGATCGCAAACGCATTTCTACGTTGGGATCGCCCTTTCGATAAACAGCTTGATAATAAGCATCTTTGTCGCAGTCTTTGGTCGGAAGGCGATCGCCCTAAAAATTTGGCCTTTGTTCATGCAAGGGCTTTTTTCGCTGCAAATGTTTATAAATTCAGACTTGTCGAATTGACAAGTGCGATCGCTTAGGAGTGCGTATAACCTGACATCTAGCCTCTAGAGGGATTCGGCCAAGCGCTATCAAAAAGTCCGCCGCCCTAGAATTACCTTTCTTGAGGATTAAATATTCGCAAATTGCTAAGCAATCTGACAAAGTGAAAGTTAATACCTCCGCTCCATTCTCCAGATAGCAGGCTAGAGGCTCCCTCGTCAGGCCATACGCATAAAGGGTACGACGAACGGGACTCGCAGGGCGTGCTAACCAATCAGATTCAAAGCCAATTAGCTCCAAAAAAGAAGCAACTTCGATTAAATACAAGGTTTCTCCTTCGGTATGTTTGCCAGCTAAAACCTGCAAAGAGCTATCAGTATAATCTAGTAACTTTACGTGAAAGATATTAATAACTTTCACGTAACCAGGTTCTGAACTTGGGTCTGATAAAGCTAGGTAATCACAACCATTAGCCTGTGAGTTGAGATAGTATTCAGCAGCAGACCATAACTGTCTGGGTTGGTTTTTGGCTTTTTTTGTCGGCTCAGTTTGTGTTACTAAATATTGCCAGTACTGAGCCGCAGTTCTTAAAGTGCAGACACTAGCTAGGAGATAGTTAGGTAAATAAGCTTCAAAAACAGAATCAGCAGTTTCTGTTTTTTCTAGGAACTGCAATACTGACTGGCTGGGTAAACCAACCGGATTCGCTATTTGTCGAAAGGTGAAGACAAAGTTTTCATCCGGTAGTTGGTAAGCATTTAATTCAATGTTTAAAGAACGCCACACGCCACGGCGTAACAGGGGGATGAATTTAGCTAGTCTGTGCATAGAGATAATATTCATGTTTCCAAAAATTACATGAGAAAAAGCTGAGGCGGGTAACGAAAATGAGGAATAAATTTTCTTCCCTATCTCCCACATCGCCCACATTGCAGGGAGCTTAACGCGAGTGCAATTCGTTTTAACCCCAACAGTCAACAGCCTAATTAAGCCTTTTATCCTTCAAAAGCTCGGCCAAAGATTTTTGTGCAAGCAGTTTTAACAAAGCTAGAGCTTTCTGATTTTTTTGGAGAGCGAAGTAAGCCCAAATAGTTAGCCAATCTTCAAAAGATAGAGTAGTGACGCGACAGAAATTGCCGCGCTCTGCTTTGTAAAGATGTTGAGAATACTTTCCGGAAAACCCCCGTTGTCGTAAAACGCGGTTTTTCTTGGCGGAACGCTTCATTTCCTTATCTAGCCATTCTGTTGAAGCATCGATTACAGACAAACCAGATTGTGGTGTAATCCAATATTTGCCCTGCCGATCTACCACTACAGAAAGCATTCCAATGGATTCAAAGAAGCAGTCAAATAAAACACCTTCTTCAGAGATATTTTCTTCAAAATCATAGTCAGGCGTACAGAGATAATCAGAATCTTGAACTGCTTCTGGCTCTGGAAGAACCTCTGCATATTTGAGATTTTCACAATCAGCCATGAATTTTTGCCAGCGTGCATCAGTACGGGTTGGTAAATGAGACAATTTCCTTCTTTTGGAGAGGTATTTCCAGTAGGATACCGCCGTAGACAAGAGGGTAAGAGTCCTTAATTTCCTTTTATTAGCAGGCTGTAAGGTAACCTCAAAAGTAGGAAAATTGTAGTTAATGATGAATTTTTGTACCGCCATTGCAGAAACTCCAAACATTTTCGCAATGGTGTCTCTGGCAATTAAGATCGCAGGCTCGTTGTCTATCAAAGTATAGTAAATCCGCCAGCTGCTCCCGCTGCCTCTCAAAATCCCGGAGGTTGCATACAAAACTGAGTTTCCTTGCATAGAACAAAGGTTTCTGATTAATTCAAGGATTTTAAACACCAGTAGACGGGTCTTTTTTGGTATTCTTGCCAGTGCTGAATCTAGGCATATGTCATCTGAAAAGGGAAAAACAAAGGGAATTACTAATCCCACGGTTTTTTTTGTTTTATAGCAACCGCCAGGGCGATTAAGGCAACTCCAACTGTTACCTTTAGTCCATAATCCCTTACTTCGTCAAGCTTTTTCCTCTTCCCTCAACGCTCGCCCCCAGCAAGAGAGCCCCTAGTGCCTAGCTATATATGACAAATATTTTGGCTTTCCCAAACTAAATACCAGATCTGCCTTAAGTTAGATTCCTTTTATGCCTTTAGATTTATAAGTTTAGTCTGTAGGGACAAAGATCTTATTTGAAAGTCCCGGAATGAGTTAAGTAGCTGCAAGTATTTCAAGAAAAGTTTTTATTTACTATATAGATATAGAGTTGTAATAATACAGCCTAAAGGATAATATTTATGAACAAAATAGTAATTAAAAATTGATGTACCTGCACCTAATTATTCAAGTAAAACTATTACTTAAGATTTTCTAATTAATCGGTAAATCAAGTTTCATCCCTTCTTTTAGACCAAGGTTTTGGGCTGTTCCACCCAACAGTTCAATTACTGCATCAACCTGAACGGGCGACGCAATAGGAGAACAAGAAAAATCAGCTTGGCAGGGAGGAACTTGGTGCATAATTTTGACAATTTTACCTTGACGTATAAACACTAAGTCAAGAGGCACCAGCATATCTTTCATCCAAACTGCTACGTTCCGCCTCGGCTCTACAGGGAAAATCATACCTCCTGTTTTTAACTGCCTTGCGGTTCTTTTCATTAACCCTCTCGATTGAGTTGCTGGAGTATTAGCAACTTCGAGCGTAAACTTTGTACCACCTAGCATTATTTGCACTGTAGGGCGAGTGTAATTAGCAGCTACTCCCGCCAACATCATGGCAAGCAAACTAATCCCAATGCTCCAGCCAAAAGTATCTGCGATCCGATCCGTTAAACTTTTATTACGCATAGTTTTAACTTAGTTCCCGCTCGTTTTAATTTCGCTCCAACCGCTGACCCCAATAACTAATCAGTGGTGGTGCGAACACTGAATTATCAGGAGAACTGGCTGGTTCGCAAATATATTTAGCTTGGTTTTCCATTGCCAATATCTCATCAGTTCTGGCAGAAAACAAAGTAAAAATGGTATCTCTTTGTGCCAGAAAATCTGGGAGTGATAATTGGATAGAAATGCGATCGCATTTGCCTGGAAGCGTCATAGAATAATGAGACTGAAAGACTGCGTTAGCCGCTTTAATGACCATCTGCTCTAACTCCGCTGGCGTAAAGTTTTGGGTGAGGTTAAGCAGTTGTCTCCATTCAGCTTCAGTTAACGGCCCATCACCCTGCTGATAACGCCGATCGAAACGCTGTGCGTGTAATTGAATGATTTCTTTACGCTCGATATGCTGAGGAAAACCAACGTAAACCCTGCGATCGAAGCGCCCTTCGCGAGTCAGCTCTGGAGGTAAAGAATTAAAACGGTTTAAAGTTGCAATTACGTAAGTATAACTGGTTTTTTCCTGCAACCAAGTCAGCAATGTTCCTAATATTTGCCGATTTGAAGTGGCTTCACCAGAAGAAACTCGCTCGGTATCGAACAATTTATCAAATTCATCAAAGCCTACAACTACAGGAGCCAAAGCTTCTAAGCGCCTAATTATTTCCCGTAGATAACCAACACCTCTGGCGACAATAATACCCACATCTAAAATGCACAATGGAAATCCTAATTGATCGGCACAAGCTTTCACGGCTCTGGATTTCCCAGTTCCGGGAGGCCCAACCAGCAAGCAACCTTTAGGTAGGGGTAAGCCGCAGTTTCTTGCCGCATCAGTATATCGATTTTTGACCTGCTCGAACATATTTCGCAACCGATCTAAGCCACCAAATCCTTTAACGTTGGGCTGTGCAATGAAATCTAAATCCAAAGTGCGCTTGAGTCGCTCTTTTTTATACTCCAGCAGATAGTTAATAACTGTTGCTTCTTCGTTTCCTGTCGCTTGTGAGTGTTTTAATCCTAACGTTAAACCCGTAGTAATTTCTTCTCTACTCAATCCGGTCGCGGCTAAAATTAAGGAATTGCGATCGCGCGGAGCGCACTGCCGAAGGCGATCGCAGAATTTACCCGCACCCACAGGAGATTGCATGAGTGCATCTATATGGATGCCAATCTCTTGGATATCCGGCAAGGGTTTCCACAATTCGGGTATCGCGGAAGCTAAATCCAAGGGTAATTCTGTTGCATCCGTCCCAAGTAGGATCAGGTAGGGGACGGATTCTTTTTGGTTAGTCTTGACCTTGGCCTTCCATTCACCAAGTAAGTTTATCAGCATCGATCGCAAGCGCAAAGCACTTGATTTTGTTGCCGCATCAGCGTCAAGCGACACAGCCATTAGCGACTGAAGATTTTCAACGATGAAAATCGCCGACCCAGCATAGCGTTGCACAAAGCTTAAAGCTTGTGCGGGAAAGACAGCTTCCCAGCTATCGCCGCGATCGGAGAAATCCATAGACGCTGTACTAAATCGGATTTCCCAGAATGCTTGTTGCCCAAAATTCCAGATATAAACAGGCAACTGTCGCTGCACGCCAAAATTGGCGATAAAACTAATGGTTTCCAGCCTCTCAATTAATAGGCTTTGGATGGAAATAATCCTGAATTCTTCCAGTAATAAGTCGATATCTTTCCACTGCATCTGCATCCTTCCTTATAAAAAACTACTAGCACTGACCTCTTTCTAAGGTTAGAAATAGCCGACTTAATCCAAAGTGACTGAGAACAAATAAATGCCTGCGGGTATACTAAGCAAGAGTCTTATCCAGTCAGGTAGGCGATTGAGTGGGTAAGTGATAGCAGAGATGGCAAGCAATACTCCTCCGTCTTGCCATTGTCCGCTAAGTATTTGAAATCCACCCATCACAGCCAATAATACTGTCAGCAACCACCCCAGGAACTCTTGAGCCAGTTGCAACCTACCTCTTTTTCCGGTTTCCGGTGGTGGCGTATTCATGTTATTAGCCCTTGACAATCAAAGTATTTTCTCATTTGATTATAAACGCTTTCTTTGGCCGTTATCCACAGATAAAATAGTCTACTACCTCAGTCATAGTCTATTTATTTCTAGGGTATTAATTTTGATCGACCGCCCTTGGTTAGCAAATATAACTCCGGTCTTAGTTAACCCAAGACTATAGCATTAAAATGATAAATGATGAGATTCTACCCAATGAACGGTTTAATTAAAGTAGCAGCTAATGTACTAATAATAAATAAGAGTTTTGAACTTTTCTTATGCCATTACCAAACTTTCTCCCCAATAAAACTAGAGGGTTCAATACCGAACTCGCGCTCAACCAAATTCCTATCGAGTTACTTATGCACGCAGCTTCAGGATTACTGTTTGTGGATTTACTCATAGGATTTACCTTCTCAAACTTGATTTTGTTCGTGTTATTTTTGTTCGGTTCTGCCGCATTAATTTGGCGGCATGAGTTTAACAAATTTTTGACAAAAATAGCTCGTGGAGTTAGTAGAGGACACATAAGAATGGGAGCCGTATTGTTTTTAGTTATGGCTACAATCTGGTTCCTCACCTTAAGTGCTGCTCCCGCTCACGCTCAATTCTTTGTCAATACAGAACAATGGCTACGTCAATCTTTCCCGATAGGCGGTCAAGGTGGCGCGGGTGGTGCAGGTGGTGCTGGAGGCACTGATATATATGCACTGGTATTTAACACCCTTCGAGCCATTTTCGTTTTGTATTTAGCAATATCCTTAGTCAGGGTAATTGCAGCAGCCAGGAACGACGAAGACTGGCAAAATTTGGCCAGAACCCCCCTCATTATTCTGGTTGTCGTGACATTAGGAGATATCCTTGCCACCTTAATTACTGGTCAAGGAACAGGTGGCGGTGGCGGCACACCTTAAGAAAGGCGTAAGCGCGATTCCAATTTGTTTGCAGGTACGTCACTATTTCCAGAGTTTTCAATCGGGAAAATATGCCAAATTCGCGCTCTTTTCCACCTGCTAGCACATTTAGACCAGTTAACCCAACTTTGGGAAAAACTCCAAAGTTGGGGCCATTCCCCGGCGATCAGGTTGCTCCTTGGGCAGGGATATGTTTAGTCAGCTACTACATCTGTAAAACCGTATTTGGACTGTCTTGGTTGTGGACAGGATTAGCAGCTGGGTGGGGATGCGCTACCTGGTGGATACTTACAGCAAATGGTGCTTGGCGGTGGTTATCTAAATTCGTTTCAGTTCCTAATTGGACGAGAGGGTTTGCTTTATATCAGCCACTTCTGGAAAACAGGGAAGTCAATCAATCCAAAACTTCTCATAGACAAATTTTGATGGAATTACAACACTCTCAAAGAAAAAGCTTCAAAGCAACGCGAGGAAGAAAATAATGGGGATACTAAACTTTTTTCAAGCTAAAGATTCACCTAAAAGTTCAGAGATTAAGCACTCTCAGAAAAAAAGACGTAAAAATAAACCAAAAATCGGTAAGCGTGAAGTCGATAATGGCTTTGGCAAGATTCGGGTAACTCCCCTTGAAGATGCTTTCCAACTAGCTAGCTTGCTAGAAATTAATTTATTCGATCGCCCAATGGGAGCCTACGTACTCAAAAAAGGTGAAGACAGTTTCATGATTCAGTTTGGATTTGAGTGCCAAGGTGTTCACTCAACCTTAAGAGATGAGGAAATTGACCCGATATTTGATGCGATCGAATCTGGATTAAAAGATTTACCTTTTGACGAAAGGTTAACTATTCATCTAGGTTCTTTCACCACAGACAGCTTCCGACAAGCCGAACTAGAAACAATAGTAGAAACCGCACCAAATCCAGAATTGCAATACTTAGTTTTGAGTGAAAAAGCACGAATACGGCAGCTAACTCGTCAAGGAATCCGAAAACCTAAATTCCTTCGTTTGTATGGAACCTATACCATAGAACCGGAAACCGTAGGAACAACCGACCATATTGAAAAAGCTTTAGCTTTTATTGAAAAGTCATGGAAAAAGTTCACTGGAGAAATTCACGAACTCCGCTTTTTTCGAGTAGAAAAGTTACTTTATGCGTCTTTCACCGATGGTTTCCAACGCTGGGAGCAATTACTTGCTAACAAAATGGGTTTAGAGATTCGCCCTTTTACCGCCCAAGAAATGTGGTCGCATTTGTGGTCGAGATTTAACGATACTCCACCACCCCCAATTCCTCAGTTGTTAGTTTTAGACGAAAACGGCTTGAGAGAAAATCAATATTCAGATGTGCATCCCACAACTTTATTAATGGAATCTGAATCTTCTGTTCCCGTTGCCGATCGCCGTTGGACGCATATCAAAAATAAATACATCGGAGCTTTAACCTTTCAAGATAAACCGGGAGGTTGGACAGATAAATATGCCCAAATGTCCTATTTATGGAAGGTGATGGCACGCGATGAAGTGTACGATACAGAAATTTATTGTCAGTTGATGAGAGCTAACGATGGGTTGGTAAAAAGCAATATGCAACGCATTACCAAACAGTCTACAGTTAGCGCTGAACTGGCAACTGAAAAAAGTTCTGTAGATGTCGGTTCATTATTAAAAATTGAAGATGCAGTTGCCGCTCAAGCTGAACTCTATCGCGGCGCAGTTGGTATCCATACTGCTGTTGTTTTCTTAGTTTACCGTCCGACTAGGGAAAAATTAGACGAAGCGTGTCGTCACTTGCAATCTTTATTTCTTCGCCCAGCTTGGGTGATTAGAGAAACTGAATATCCTTGGAAAATTTGGCTGCAAACGTTTCCAATTTGTTGGGAACGTCTGATGACTACTCCTTTCAATCGTCGCCGACTTTATCTTAACAGCGAAGTTGTGGGATTGATGCCTTTAGTCCGCACCCGAAGTGGTGATAAAGCTGGGTTTGAATTAATCGCAGGAGAGGGAGGAACGCCTGTTTTTATCGACTTATACAATCAACACAAAAATTTAGGTCTTTTCGGTACAACTCGCTCCGGGAAATCGGTGATGGCAGCAGGCATTTTAACCCAAGCTTTAGCGCGGGGAATGCCAGTAGTAGCAATGGACTATCCCAAACCAGATGGTAGTAGTACGTTCACAGACTATACTCGGTTTATGGGTGAAGATGGCGCTTATTTCGATATTGGCAAAGAATCTTCAAATTTATTTGAATTACCGGATTTAAGTACCCTATCGCCACAACTTCAAAAAGAGCGATTTGAAGATTACAAAGACTTTTTAACTTCCGCATTGATGGCAATGGTGATAGGTGGAAAACGCACCAGCGGGATGAGAGATACTGCCATTCTGGACACTGTACGATCGATTTTGACTTTAGCTTTGGATGCTTTCTTTAGCGACTGGCAAATTCGCGATCGCTATGCAACTGCATTCACTAATGGCTTTGGCTCGGAAGAATGGCAACAGATGCCCACTTTAAGCGATTTTCTGAGCTACTGTTCTACGGAACGGCTGCGCTTGGATTCACTGGCTGGCGATATTCCGGCGGCGCTGCAATTAATCAAACTGCGCTTGCGGTTTTGGCTGACTTCGCGAGTGGGTAGAGCGATCGCACTTCCTTCGACTTTTAGAAGTAACGCAAGGTTGCTTGTTTTCGCCCTCAGAAACCTTTCCAACGATGAAGATGCAGCCATCCTTTCTTTGAGTGCTTATTCGGCAGCTTTACGGCGTGCTTTGGCATCAAAAGCGAGTATTTTCTTCATTGATGAATCGCCAATTTTGTTTGAATATGACAGTATCGCCGCTTTAGTTGGAAGATTATGTGCTAACGGAGCTAAATCGGGTATCCGTGTTATTTTATCCGCTCAAGATCCAGATACGATCGCTACCTCTCCCAGTGGTGCAAAGATATTTCAAAACCTGTCCACTCGACTAATTGGAAGAATTCAACCAACAGCAGCAGATCGCTTTGTAAATATTCTCAAATATCCACCTGAAATCATTTACAAAAATTCCACAGAAAGCTTTTTTCCGCGCCGAAGCGGAATGTATTCGCAATGGTTGTTAGACGATAACGGCATTTACACGTACTGCCGCTACTATCCATCCGCCGAGTTATTAGCAGCAGTTGCTAACAATCCTGAAGAACAGGCGGCGCGTGCGATCGCTTTCCAAAAATACAGCGATAAATTCATCGCCATCAAAGAGTTTAGCAAACAACTTGTCGCTCTAAATAAGAGTGCTTGAAATTGAAAATCAAGAAGGAGTAAATATGGAACACAACAAACACTTCAAAAAATCCGCTATGGTTTTAGGTTTAGCTGCGATGCTTTTGATTGCTTCTGCTGCTCCTAGTCGTGCTGTTACTATACCGATGGGTGGGGGAGACTTTTTCAATGGTTTGTTGAACCAGTTTCTCCAGTATTTTGAAGAAGCTCAACGGTACATTAGCCAAGCAATAAATGACAAAATTCAACCGTTAGAAGAGTCGATTAATGCCGATTTACAAAATGCACTTGGGCAAGCTAAAGGCGTTTTGGGAATACCCGACCCTATAGCGACTCGAAAAAGTGTCGAAGAAACTTTATCAAATTCTGCTGAACCGATTAATTCACAAGAAAGAGCAACAAACGAGATCGATCGCCAAATTACCAGAGCAACTGCATCTGCAACACTCAGTCAAGAAGGACAGCAACGAACTCAAGAACAATTGCAAATTACCAAACAAGCAGTAGAAACGGTGCAGCAGCAAGCACAAATCGCTCAGTCAGATGTAGTTACTCAGAATGTCATGAAACGGATCGCTGCCCAAAATGCAGAAATCAGCGGTGTTCTTGGTTCTATGCGGCAGGATATGGCACAAGATGCCCAACGTCAAGAACTAGCTAATGTCAACCTAACAAATATTTCTCGTGGTATCGACGGTCAAAACCAAGCCGCAGATAGCGAGCGAGTTAGCACGGGTTTTGGCAACTTACGTATTTTTTCAAGAGCCAGATTGTTCTAATTCATTTTAGGTGAACCTGAAGATGGAAATGTTATCCCGAAGTTTTTTATGGAAAAATTCGCTCTTATTTGGGGCTGTGCAAGACCAAGCTTCTCAAATTATCAATCAATCTGCACAAGGTTCTCAATTTATCAGCGAATCGCTCGATCGGCTTTGGGATGACGTGCTGAGTGGCGGCTTATACACCGCCCTCGCCAATCTCGGTATTTTGTTTGCAGTAGGCACCTTACTGATTTTCATGGTGCAGTGGGCTAAAGATTTGATTGATGGAGAGGAAGTCCGCAGTTTCTCCGAACTAATGTGGCCTATTTTAGTTATCTGTTTGCTCGCGAATAATGCCTCACTTTTATCAGATTCAACGAAAGGTATGCGGTCATTAATCAACCAAGTCAATCAAACAATCTTAACTCAAACAGCCTCTAGCATTAGCCTGCAAGAAGCTTATCAAAAGGTGATGTTAGAAATCGGTTCGGAAGATTTAGCGCGTGGTATTTTAGCTCAATGCGCTACCAAAGCAGACCCGCTCCAACAGCAAGATTGCGTGAATAACGCAGTGGAACAAGCCAAAGCTTCTGCCCCACCTAACCCTTCCCGGTCGTATCAAAATTTTTTAGATTCTCTCAATCCTTTACAGCAAGGACAAAATTTGGTTAATACTTTGCAATCGGGCATTCAAAACACGCTCGTCATGTCAGCTAGAGGATTGCTGATTGCTTTCGGTATGGCCTTTCAATGGTTGGTTGAAATCACTTGGGTGCTAACAGCTTTGCTTGGCCCTCTAGCAGTTGGCGGTACTCTACTTCCCGTCGGCCAAAAAGCTATCTTTGCTTGGCTGATTGGGTTTTATTCAGTTGGATTAGTCAAACTTTGTTTAAATATTGTGACGGGATTGGTCGCCACTTTAGTTGTAAATGCAGGCGACAACGACCCCATGATTTTTGCTTTCGCCGTCGGCCTACTAGCACCAATACTGTCACTGGCGTTAGCAGCAGGTGCAGGAAAAGCCGTTTTCGATGCCTTACAAACTGTGATTCGGCACGGTTTACTTGCAGGCGGTAAAGACGTGCGCCGGGGCGCTAATGCGCTTGGACAAGTTACTGGCTTTGTATTTTCTAAAATACTCGGTCGCTAAAACATAATAGTTGAATCGCCCCATTTTTTGAATTTTGAAATAATTTTGAATTGTTTATGGCTTCTCCTCAAACTCCTTACACGGAAGAATCAGCGACAACCAAACGTTTGCGCTTTCTAGAAAGACAAGAAAAGCGCTTTACAACAAGTGATACTTTAGCACTTTTTGCTGTTGTCACGCTGGGTTTACATATGATCAACCTTTTAGGAGTAATTCTCCTCTACGGTGCTTATTCCAGTTTAGCTCGAAAAGCACCACCGACTTTAGTGCAATTAGAAACAGGTAAAACCATAGCAGTAGCGCCCCTTGGCTCTAAAGAAAGAACCCCAAAAGTTATTAGCCAATTTGTCGCTGATATCTTCACATTAATGATGAATTGGTCTGGAACTTTAGCAGCTACAACTGTAGAAGAAGCTGCCAATCCCAAGCCCGACCCTGGCGTAAAAATAGATAACAGAAATCGCGTTACCACAGCAGCATGGCAAGCGAGTTTCGCTTTGTCTGAAGATTTTCGGAAAGAATTTCTCACTAAGCTAGCTCAAATTACTCCGGCGGGAGTCTTTAACCGCTCAGTTCAAGTTACTTTAGTTCCTCTGGAAATTCAACCGCCTACCCAAATTGGTGAGGGAAAGTGGAAAGTCAAAATGGTGGCGAACTTGATGGTAATGGACAAAACCAGCAATTTAGGGGATGTAATTCCCTTTAATAAAGAGATTTACGTTCAAGCTGTGGAAGCGCCCAAAGCCCCGACTGAAACACTATCAGATTTAGGTTCTAAAGTTTATTCTGTGCGACAAAGTGGATTAGAAATCTATGCAATCCGCGATTTAACCAAGGAGGATTTATAATGACAGACCCCAAGGATTATTCTGAATTTGCTTCTTTCGATCCAGATCATATACGTGCAAGTGAAAGTAGTTCAGCTTCCGAGCGAACGTCTCTAGGATTACCAGAGCGCTCTAGCCGTTCCCCAGAATCTTTAGAGCGACCATCTTCTAGCGATCGAAATGGAGATGAAGCTGCCACGGTTTGGGATCGGAAAAGATTAGCGGAATTAGTTAATTTTGAAGAGGATGGTGAACCGCGCTCAGCTAAAAAATCAGACTCGCCTGGAGCAGAAAAAGACGCAACGAATAACATTGTTTCTCGCGATGAGTTATTTGAGTTCGATCCAGACGATCCAAACCAGTCTAAAACCGAACGCACTTTTTCTAATAGCCCTTGGACTAAGGGTGGTTTAGTCGGGATGGGCGCAATGGTCGTTTTTGTAGGCGCGGGACTTTTTCTCAATAACGTTTTCAATCGCGGGAAAGTCGCGCAAGCACCACCCACTCCCACTCCGACCCCAGCACTAACTCCAGCGCCGACACCAGCTGAAAATGAAACGGGAAAACTCAAGACTGAAATCGCTCTTGGCACCCAAGCCGAACAATTAGCGGCACTCAATCGTGCTAAAAGCCCTTCTAACCTAACTCCAACACCGACTGCAACACCAAGTCCAAGTTTGGCTCCCACGGCGACAAATACTTCTCCAAATCAAGCTCAAACTTCAACACCAACGCCCACCCGTACTGCCAAACCTGTTGTAAGCCCACCAGCAAATAACACACCTTCTCCCGCGCCCAGAGTCATCGTCAGAGAAGTGGTGAAAAGAGTTCCGGTGCCAGTTCCAGTACCGCAGCCAGCACCTGTCAGACAAGTGCCGATTGCCACCAATAGGCCAGCACCTGTACCCGTTGCACTCGATCGACCAGCTCGGCAGATTGTGCGATCGGCTCCGCCGCTGCGCTCAGCGCAATCGCCAGCACCAGCACCAACGATCGCTCCTACTCCTACTCCTAGACCTCCAGCGGTACAGCCAAAGGAACCGACGATCGCTCCTACTCCCAGACCTACTCGTGCAACAGAGGCATCACCACAGCCCGATCCGTTCGCACAATGGCAGGCACTAGCTAGTGTGGGTAGCTACGGACAGGCAGATGTTCCTGGGGACGACAGCCAAGAAGTTGCTGCTGTACCTGTCCCCTCTCAGCAGGCAGAACCAGCTATGCCGGGACAAATCGGCGTTTCCCCAGTACCTGTTAGTGCTTACCCTTATACGGTTATGCCGCCAGCAGCGCCGGGGGCGTACTCGCCAGGGGAACAAGTTGCGATCGCGGCAGCGGAACGAAGCTCTATCGCGCTTCCCAAAGCTGTAAGAGTTATTGCCGACCCGCCTGCGCCTTATACAAACCAAGGTACTAGCAACGACGCGGCTGAAGAAAGCCTACTACTGAATGGTTCTCGATCGCCAGCAGCTCAACCCCAACCCGAAGTAGCCGCCATCAACCCTGAAGAAAGCTTGCTACTGAATGGTTCTGCATCAACAGTAGCTCAAACCAACCAATCCCCCGATTTAGTCGCAGCCAACTCAGGTATGCAAGCGGTAGATGCCGAAGAAGATGTACTGATGGGCAGAGTTCCACAGCAACCACCATTATCACTGCGCGATAATTCTCCCGCTCTCAGCGGTCAATACCTCCAAGTAGGAACCAGCGCCAGCGGCAAGTTAATTACACCAGTCCTCAATCCTTCAGGAGTCACTACCGCCAACACTAATAAGTACGCTAATAATCCTTCTAACCCCAATGCTCAAAGGTTTGCAGTTCAGCTAACATCCCCCCTACTCAATGCCTACGGACAACCGATTGTTAATCCCGGCACTTTGATTGTATTTACAGTTGCTTCAGTTGCACCAAATGGATGGGTTGATGCTATCGCTGAATCTGTGGTGTTTTCTGATGGAAGAGAATACCGTTTACCCCCCGGAGCGATCGGTATTCGGGGAGATGGCGGCAAACCATTAATTGCTAAAAAATGGGATGACAAAAGCCGGGAAATTTTCTCGCAGGATGCTAATGCTTTTCTCTTTGGTGCGCTTAGCAATGTAGGCCGAGTATTAAATCAGCCTCGCAGCGAGTCTTATGAATATAATTCCGGTTTTGGTTTTGGTTTGGGTCGTCGCAGCATCGAGCGCAATAGTCCAAATGTTTTGGGTGCTGTATTGTCTGGCGGATTCGCTCCAGTTTTGGAGTCCATTATGCAGCGGAATGCTATGGCAATGCAAGAAATGCGTCAACGCCCCAACATTTGGTATGTATCCGCCGGTAAAGAAGTTCAGATTTTTGTTAATCAATCGTTCCAATTTTAGTTAAGGTGTAAAGCCATGCAATTTTCACACAAGGCTAAATTTTGCAATTCTCTGCTACTGACAGTACCTTTAACTTTTGGGTTTGTGGGTGTTTTTCACCAGGATGTTCAAGCTGCCCCAGTCAGGCAAGGGCATCAGGTAGCCTTACTTCAAATCGATCGATCCGTTGCACTCGGAAATAGGGCGAAACCTCCCACTGTTGTCCTAGTGCCAGGTCACGGTGTAAATATCAGCTTTATTCCTACTGGGGAGATTATTGAAAAGATTTGGTTGGATAATCCGCAATATGCCACTTTAGATGTGGATGGTTGTTTGTCATCTCAGCACTCAGGTAGAAAATGCGATAGCCCAGGCGCTCAAGTAGTACACTTGCGTCGGATTGTGGATTTGAATTTTCCAGGGCTGCATTCTACTCCAGATACCACATTGACAGTTGTTACCAGAGATGCTAGTTCCGGTTCGCGATCGGGCAATCGAAGCGTTTACACTTTTCGCGTAGCTAAAGGAAGCGGCGTTCCACGTTATAGCGTTATCGAAATTGTATCCGATCAAGGACGTGCTGTTGCAAACGTCGCGAATGTTGTTAATGTGGCTAATAATTCTGCGGGTACTTCCGAAGTTTCTTCTGTTAGCTACGAGACACTTACAACTGGGATGCAAGTTGCTTTGGCGCAAGGGCTTTTGCAATATCGTTCTGGCCTTTGGTATCGAATTAACGACTTTTTGTTGCGGCTGAAGGCGGGTACACCGTTGCAAATGGCAATGGGACTTTCTGGGTTGAACGAAAGAATAGTTTCGCGTCTGCGAGATTTGGGGTCGGGTGACGGTTTGGACAGATCTCCTATCGTGCCGTCTGCACCTGTTTATTCGGAGAGAGATGCTGCGTATCGACAACCATTACCAGCTGTTCCTCCTACAAGCCGCAGGCGATCGATACCCGTCTCTGTTCCAGTTTATCAAGCGCCTCAGCAGGTTCCGGTTTATTCTCCGGTTTATCAAGCACCTCAACAAGTCCCGGTTTATTCTCCGGTTAACATCGCGCCTGTTTATCAAACTCCAAGGTTGGTGCCGCCAGCAGTGACGCCTTACCGTAGCGGCACTGCTGGCATGACGACTCCACCTTTTGTGCCAGCTGCCTATTGAGTGGGAGGGGAAGAGTATGTTGATAGCTCGTTTGATAAGGGTTTTTAACAGTGTGGGATTTAAGCGTTTCGGTCAATGCTGTTTGGGGTTTATTTTGGCTTTTGTTTTTGGTGGCCTTTTCTTTCCCAGTACAGCTCAATTTCCGCCTGCAAGTGTACCGGGTGCAGCAATTGAGATCGCAACCTTTAAAAATGCTGCAATTCCCGACTGGAGTCAGATTAGTTTTGGTTCCTTGCCAGGAGCTTTATCCGATGGAGGTTTTACAGTACCGCCAGATATCGTTTCTCAATTAGGATTCGACCCATCCCGTACTTGGGCGGCAGGCCAAAAACCTGACACTTTTCTAGGACTGGGCGATTTTGAAGAATCTTTTTATCTCCAAAAATTCAACTTAGCAACGATTGCCCAACTGGTAAGTTTAGATTTATCCAAGTTCAAGTTGTCAGATTTTGGAGCCATAAAATTCCAAAGCATTGCCAGTTTGGTTAAGGCTATTCCCACCTTGAAAAATTTTAAAATTGGAGAGGTATTGCCAATTAATGACTTATTAGCGGCTTCGCTGACCCAAGGTTTTAATCCTTCAGAAACAATTGCTCAACTTTTACAAAAGTCTCCCATATTGGGCGAACTGTCTCTGAACGATATTCCACTCGAAGCTTACCCTTTATCTGATTCAATTCCCGAATTACCAAATACTGCCCTTGGTTCATTTAAAGATTGGGAAAGAGTTTTGATTAAAGAAGTGCCTGGATTGAGTAACGTTCCTTTCAGTCAATTTCCTAATCCCATTCAAGCTGTAGGTTCTACTGTGGGTTTAGTTGATGTTGCGTTTGGAACAGCGGAACAGGAGCGAAATCGCACAATTTCAGGAAGCGATCGCCAAGGCTTTAGTGTGAAATGCGATCGCGACTGCGCCCACATCGAATTAGCTGGAGATGAAACAGTTCTGGGGAAGCAATGGATATCGGGAAAGTACCAACAAGTCAAAGGCGGACATGGCGTACTAGCGCGGGTTAACAACGGGAAAGAACCTACCGGAAGACACCCTTTTGGCAATGCTTTCAAAGTGGCGATTTGGGAAGTCAAGGAAACGACTGGCGAAGCATCTCAAGCACTCTTTTTCCGTATGTGCATGAAGTTTTTGGGCTGTACTCCGTATTTTATTGGCCCTATTCCTTGGCTCACCTATCAAGAAAAGATGCCGATTTTCTTAGGATTAATTGAACCTAGTACCAGCAATAGCGTATCAACTTCAACAGGTGCTACGCCACCACAACTCGAATCCACTGCTAACAATTCGCGTTATCAGCAAAAAGATAGCTTTCAAATTCCCAGCGCAACTAGCGGAAATTTAGGATTTCTTATTAAGGAAATCGCAGATTGCAAAGTCACCCATAATGGTGTCGTTTTAGATGCTTTATCTAAGGCTATTAGTTCTCTGGAAGGTGATTATACATCTGTAGGTTCTTACAGTTGCGATCGCGCTGGAAACTGCGGACGCGGTTTGGGAAGCAAGCAGTTTATGTCCTATCGTTCCGATGTGCGATCGCTAATTGCTGCCAAACCAGGCGGAACTGAATTTTTGTCGCGTTTGGATGGAGGTAATCTTATCACACCAGATGAGTTAATGCAATACTTCAGCCCTCAAGAACAAGAAGATTTATTTCGGTCGGATGCCAGGGTGCTGCTCGATCGTGCTACCAGTACCATCGACCCCCAAACCGGGCAACTTTTTACAGGTTCAAGATTAATTGAACGAGTGGGCCAAATGCACTTCGGCGGCTCTTCGATTCCAATAGATGCTCAAGCTAGCGATGTTTTTGGTCAATTGACTGTTAAATCCTACGGTCAGAAAACCGAAGCTAATTACGAACAAGCTTTGCAGTCAATGGGTTGTCTGTAAAGTTCCCATAATAAAGGTACGCGGTGAAGGCATTACTTCGTTTATTTCTAACGCTAACACTTGAATAGCGGGAGTATTCAAGGGAGGTTTTTGATGAAAAATGTTGAACTATTTACTAAACATAGACTTCGGGTAGTCATTGTAGCCTGCTTGATAGCGCTCTTTGCTTTTGGCTGGGGCTTTATGGCTAAGACGCAAGTAAACAAACCAACGACATTGACCTGGCAACCTGCACAGAAAGTTGTCGAAACGGCTTTGTTTCAAAAAGTTTTAAAAGAAAACTTTCAAAGCGCCAGTAATGAATCTTTCCCCAATGCAGTTAAAGTCAAAGTAGTTACTCTAGCCGCCGATCAAAAATATTTCGTCTTTGACTTCAATACGGCTAAATTGTGCGGCGTTGCTGGCTGTTTATATAGCGCCTACACAACGGATAGTCAAAGGATTTTAAGTTTAATGCTAAAACCTCAATTACCCAAAGGTTTTAGCTTGTTAGTCCAAAGCTCCGAAACGAGAAATGGGTATCCGTGTTTAGATGTATTTCAAAGAAACTCTAACGAGTTAGTCAGTAGAAGCCATTTTTGTTTTGAATCAGGACGCTTAGTGCTATTGAATCAATCGCTTAATGAGGTTAAATCGTGAATATGAAGGCTACAGTTTTAAGTCAATCGAATACTCCTAATCTTTCTAAGTTGGCTCCGACTCAACAGTTAATTCACCAACTTCAGTCCCCCAGTGGGTTGATGCTGTTAGGATGTCTGGGTTTTGCGATCGCTTTACAATTGCTAAATGGAGTTGGTAAGAAAGGCAAGCTTGCTACTGGCTACTGGGGAAGTGGAAAAGAAAAAACCCGTGCTGCTAAAGTTGCTAAAAAACAGATGCGAAAAGTGACTCGCAATAACGTCGCTCTCTATATTGGCACACCAGATCATATCAGAAAAAAGCTGCGTCAAGAGTGGGAAACTGCTGGACTGATTAAAAAGTTAAATCCTTGGCAGCAAACAATCCAAACATTCGCTGCGACACCGACTTTATACGTACCGGATGCCCAACGGGGGATTTGTGCTATAGGTGCAGCGGGTTCGGGAAAAACTTTCAGCGTGATTGACCCTTTGATTCGTTCAGCACTTGACCAAGGTTTCCCAGTCTGTCTTTACGATTTTAAATATCCGGCGCAAACTAAACGGGCTGTAGCTTACGCCATGAAGCGGGGTTATACCGTGAGAGTTTTTGCACCTGGTTTTCCTGAAAGCGAAATTTGCAATCCCCTTGATTTGATTAGAGATGAAGAAGATGCGATCGCCGCAGGTCAACTATCAATGGTTTTAAACAAAAACTTCGATAAAAGTGGAGGAACTGCTTCTAGCGATAAGTTTTTTGAGGATGCGGGAGATGCGTTAATTGAAGGCATTTTATTAGTGACTAAAGCCATTAAAACTTTGACAGGTACAGATGAATACTGTGATTTGATGATGGCACAAGCTATTTTAAGTTTGCCTAGTTTAGCTTTCAGATTAGAAGAAGCTTCTAAGACTAAACTAAAGGTTTGGACTTCTCGCCCGCTTTCTCAATTAATTAGCGTCAAAGATTCAGAAAAAACTGTTTCTGGTATCGTCGGTACAGCACAACGAATCTTTCAAAGATTTTTAAAGAAAGATTTTGTCGGGGCTTTCTGTGGTCAGACTACTTTACCTCTAGATATTGATGAAAAACAGTTAGTGATTTTCGGATTAGACCGAAACAATCGCGATATTGTCGGGCCACTCTTAGCCGCGATTCTTCACATGATTGTCAACCGGAATGTTTCGCGTACTGTGCCGCGC
Organism: Planktothrix sp. FACHB-1355; assembly: GCF_014748295.1. Taxonomy (NCBI): domain Bacteria; kingdom Bacillati; phylum Cyanobacteriota; class Cyanophyceae; order Oscillatoriales; family Microcoleaceae; genus Planktothrix; species Planktothrix sp. FACHB-1355. The sequence continues at coordinate 24,235 of NZ_JACJUP010000001.1, forward strand.
CAAGACCCATTAGTAGTAGCATTAGATGAGTTGCCTACTCTTTATTTACCTGCTTTAGTTAATTGGCTGAATGAGAATAGAGAGGATGGCTTTTGTGGAATTTTGGGTTATCAAAATGTTAGTCAGCTTGAAAAAGCTTATGGGAAAGAGTTAGCTAGAGCAATTATTGGGGGTACAGCAACCAAATTCATTTTTAACCCCCAAGACCCGGAATCGTCTAAACTTTTTGCTGATTATTTAGGAGAAATGGAAATTCAACTTAAGTCTAAAAGTCGCAGTACGGGCAAAGGTGGAGGTTCGAGAAGTATCAATGAAAATATTCAGAAACGGCATTTATTAGAAGCCGCCCAATTTGCTAAAATGAAAACCGGGAAGGCGGTTATTATTAACCCGGCCTATACTCGTGGCGATGAAGCTTATGTTCCTCTATTTCAATCCGTAAAAGTTCCCAAAGATGATGTCGCTGAAATGCAATGGTCTGAGGATAAATGGAACTTTATTCAGCAAAAATTGCAGCAAAGGACTTTGACTATCAGTGAGGAAGAACGGCGAGAACAATTTAACGTTCGTCGCGCTTTAGCTTCTGAGCTTTTTCCACTTCCAGACAAAGAAGAAAGTAAGAGTAATCCCGGAGCAAGTGAATTAGCAGACATATTTTAAGCAGAAAATTATGCAATTAGCACAAACATTGGAAAAATTAACTCCTTTTTGGAAAAGAGAAATTGAAAAGGCATTAGCTTTACCTCCACTGCCTTTGGATTACCAACCTAAAATAGTGGAAATTTTCGATGATTTAGGATTACTAGCTGGGAGTGTTTTAGGCGAACCTTACCAGTGTCATAGACCTGAAATAGACTTGACAAATTTCATAGCTTGGTATCTAGATGGACAGCTTGTTTTCTTCTATCTTGGCGATTCTATCGTGATAGATAGGCTCACTTTAATGGCAAAAGCGAGTAACTTACTCAATGTAATTGAAGGAGGATGAAATGCCAGATATTTTTACAGGTTCTCAAGGAGACGCAGTTAACTTAATCGAACAATGGCGGCACTTTTTAGAAGAGTTATTGAGAAGTGAAACTGAAGAATCAAACCCCGAAGCTAGAGGTTTACAAATTTACGATAATGACCGATTAGTTTATGGAATGGAAAGAGAAACTAATCAATTTAAAGATGAGGTGACTGGGTTGGTTGGACAAGTAATCAATCCAGAGTTATTAGGGCTGCTTGAAAAACTAAGAGATACGCCCGTTGGTGGGTTAATACCAGAAGCAGCTAACAAACGAATCGAGTTGGATGGGAGGATTATCTTGCAATCCGATCGCCAAGGAAAGGTAATTATTAATGAAATTATGAAGGCAAAATCTCAGGAAAATTTTACTGAACAATCTCTTTCAACAGTTGCAGAGCCAAATTCAGAATCCGTATGGTTGGAAAATAAACCTTTACCGTCACCTCCAGAAGAGGAAGATTATTACTCGCCAATTGAACTTGGTACTGATAGTTCGTTACCTATTCTAGAATCTGAAAAACTGTGGTCAAAAAGCGATCGCGAGAACAACTTACAAAATTCTTATGACCAAATCCCAATCCCAGTAGAGGCATCCAATACAGTTTATCCTCCTAACCCTGAATTATTATCAGCAATAAGAGAGGGTATAAAGAAGGGAAATTACCAAATAATTAACCAAGCTTATACTGGAGTTCCTTATCAGGAAAAACAACAACTTTTTAACTCGTTAACTCCAGAGGAACAAAAAGAAGCCAGATTGCTCAAACTCATCCATCAAGTAGAAGAACTTTCTGGTATAACTGATGGTTCTATTCATAATTTCGTGCGGGAGGCGATGCAGAAACAATCTAAATCCCAACCAGATATAGAACATAAAATTGAACAAGCTAGTGAAAAATCGCAGAGTATTTCTGGTTATGAAAAAGTTCAGCGATCGCTTGCCGCACTTCCTCAAACGGCTTCCGTTCAAATGGCTGCCAATTATAGCACTGAAATGCAAACTTTATTAGAGACAATTCAGGAACAAAATCAACAGATTAATTCTTTGCAGAATTCAGTTAGCCAAATGCAGCAGTTAATCACTGCACGGGTTGAACAGCCTACTCAATTTTCCTGGTGGCAGCAAGCTAAACAAACTGTCACGAACCTCTGGGAAGACTTTAAACGCCGGGAAGAATGCCACACTTATGCAAATGCTATTCGCAGTTTCTACAGCCAAAAAGTACCCCCCGATAGGTCAACTATTTATGTTGCTAATTATGTCATTCAAAGAGATGGGAAAAACTACACGCTTAGCGATCGAGATGGGCAAACAGTTCTCAAGTTTCGCGCTAGTGGTTTGGGTGTACGTGTTGATTCCAATGTTCGACTTCACCCTGAACAAGAACGAGATTTGACTGAACTGGTAATGGCACAAATTAAAGGTAGACAACCGGGTGGTGCGTTTGCCGTTGTCGGACAGCAGGAAGTGGATTATTATCTGCGAATTCAAAAGCTTTCTAGCGCTTTGGTAAATTATGCAAAATCCCAAAATAGTGCAGTAGAAATTGATGGAAAGCTTTCTTATAAATGGAAGGCTACCACGGAGGGAGTTGTGGAAATTCACTCTAAAGATGGGCGGGGTTTATTGTTAGTTCAGTCTGGTGGCAAGATGGTTACTCAACTATCTGAACGTGATTTAGCTTACTTTGAGGCTATTTTACCGAAACTGCGAGCGCCAGGAATATCCTTACAACCGAAAAAAGAAAAATCGCGAGACAAGGAAATTGGTGATTAATTCACAGAAGCATGAAGAAAATCGCATCTAAGCTAACACTTAGTTACTCAAGTATTGATATTATGCTGTGACTTGAAGAAGATTTTGGCCAGGTTTTGTCAGAAGAAATTGGCCAACTATAAAGCTGAAAGGCTGATTCCATCGTTAAATAAGAAGCAGATTTGGAGCCAGTTCGGAAGAAGAAAGTGGTCACAAATACAGTAAAAATGGTGCAGCCAACTTCAACTCCCTCAAATAACCCGCCACTTAATGGCGAAGATCCTTAGTTTGCCTCCATGTCATTTTCCGGCCTTTTTTGGAATGTAAAGTTGACCAGCTATCTTTGGAACGTAAAGTTGGCCACCCTGGCCAATTTCTTCTTCAAGTCACATATGCTTTAAGGATTAGATTTTAATTCACAATGCCTATACCATCCGAAATTTTAGCTCTCATTGACCGACTAAATCAGGAACTAGAGCAAACTGAACGAGATGCTACAGAGGGGCTTTCCTTAGTCAGACAAAGATTGTCCCGCTGACCAGACAACATTGTACTTACTCAATTTTTTGCTGCTTTGAGTAATATCCTGCTTTTTGTAGAAATATATCGAGGCAGAATTCAGAGTATTGTCGATCGCATCTCGCCAGAAAATGTACCTAACGAAATAATTCAGGAGGCGGGAGAAGATCTGGGAATCATCCTGGGGCGGGTATTGGATGGACATATTATTCCGCACCAAACTCAATATGATCTCTCACGATGCTACACTTTCCGTTTCTGCCCAATCAGCCCCAAACTCACATTTCATATATTTAACAACCCATTGTTTAGGCTTATGATTTTTTCCAGCAATAATATTTAAATATTTACGATATTTCGCTTCTGATACCGGAGTTGGATTATCGCCAAAAATTGCGCCTCTAGCCCAATCTTCAGGGGGGTAAGCACTATTTTCATATTCCTCTCGCCAACGTTCTGCTGCCCAAGCTGGAGAAAAACCTTTAGCAAATGCTTCGTTTAACTTTTGGCGATAAAAATAGAATTTCTGACGGTCTTCATCTCTAATCATCCGTTCTAAAGCTTGGATTGGGGTCAGCTTTTCTCTTGGTACAAAATCATAACCGCACTGGCGACAACGAGGAGTTGCAATCCAAGTTAATGCACCACAGCCACCCAATTCCACCGGGCAAGTTTTCATCGGAATTTCGCCGGATTCTGTTTCTACAGATTCATTTAAATTTACCTCTCGAAAATCTTCAATAAACCCAAATCTTTTCACTAATCCTGCTTGGTCTAATACTAAACAATCTGTTTTATTTGGTGATATTCTTAAACCTCTACCTACTTGTTGAAAATACTTGGCTCTGCTTTTAGTTGGTCGGCATAAAAGTACCGCAGATACTTTTGGATCGTCATAGCCTTCTGCTAAGGATTCACAAGAAGCTAAAACGCTGATTTCTCCTTTAGATAATTTTTCATAGTAAATATTTCTTTCTTTAGGCGACATCGACCCATCTACGTGAGCGGCTGGAACTCCAGCATCTCGAAATGAAGATGCGATCGCGCGAGCATGAGCTATACTAACTGCAAAGGCAATGGTTGCCCGACCCGCCGCCAAACGCTGCCATTCTTTTACTGCGGCTGCGATCGCTTCTGGTACATTGCATTTTAGTTCCAAATCTTGAATGGCAAAATCCCCGTTTTCTTCTCCTACTTCTGATAAATCCAATTCACCATTACTGTAATAAACTGGTCGAGTTAAAAATCCCCATTTAATTAACTGTTCTGGAAAAGGTGCAATAACCAATCCAGTAAAAATATCTCCTAATTCTTCTTTCTTAGCAAGACGAAATGGGGTGGCAGTTAGTCCAATATATATGCAGTTATTAGAAGGAATACTTGTACAATTTTTGAGTTTAGGAAAGCGTTTGAGCATTACGCTTGTGAAGCTGGTTAAATGGCATTCGTCGCAGATAACTAAATTGGGTCTAAACCATTCGTCTATTTCCCGATAAGCTAAAGTTTGTACCGAAGCTATTTGGATTCGATTTTGTCTTTCTTCTTTGCGTCCTCCTGCTATTACTCCGCAATTAATACCAAACTTGCCAAATTTTTCTAAAGTTTGCTGAATTAAAACATCTCGATGCACTACAAATAAAACTCGTTGACCTTTCAAAAAAGCGTTATAAACAATCTCTGCTGCCACGATCGTTTTTCCTGACCCCGTAGCAGCGACGATCAGGTTGCGTTGGTGTCCGGCTTGAATTTGGATGTTTAAATCTGATATTACTTGTTTTTGGTAATCTCGCAGTTTTGGTAGAGTCTTATTTTCTAAAGTTTTCGAGTGATCCTGGGCTTTCAAATAACTTCCCTCCCCGAATATCTTTTCAACTGTCGCGGTAATATTAAATAAGTTAAAAGCCCATTCAATGCTTGCTGGTGAAGCACTGATAAATTAATTAATAAATACAAAAATGAAACCAGGAAATGCTAAATAAATTTAGCGCCTAGACTAATTTAAGATTATAAATACAAAAATACAGCCGTTTTTTTATTCATTTAATCTTACGTTGGGCTGAGATAATGCACGTAAAACTAAAATTGAAAAGCTTACCTAAGAAATACAATTGCTATGTCTTAGGTAAGAAATTTGCGGCGCTCGTTTGATGCTCTGTACCTTATCATTAACCGTTATACAGTGCTGGTTTCAATCTCTTGGCACAGATGCGAGATGATTTAGTCCTTAATAGTTGCCAGGGCTAATTCATTATATAAGGCTGAAAATAGTGTCAAAATCGTAAGTAATTAACCTTCATGCAGTGGTCAAAGAAGAATAACCCTTGTTACGCAAGGTATGGAGTATGGGAACTATCGGTTTTTACACAAGCTCCTTAGTATCGCTAGTAGCTAGTATGGCGGACAAAATCCCGTGCTAACTTGGAAAGGGCGACAGTTCATTTCAATCAAGTGTTTGGAGAGAAAGACTAGATAAGGATACGGTCATAAGTCAGCTGATTGCTGAACAGATAAAGGCTTCGGAGCGCATATTAAGTTTTTTTGAGTGATTTAACCAGGGAGTTTGAAACCAGTGAAATCGAGACAAGAAGGCCACAATTTACCTTGCGCGGTTATACTTACTGCTATTCGTGTTGAGTTTAAAGCTGTTTGCACTCACTTAACTGACCTCCAGGAAGAGGAACACCCGGAAGGAACCATTTACGAGCTTGGAAACTTCTCATCCAACGGTTGTTCCTGGCGAGTAGGAATTGTTGAAATCGGGGCAGGCAATGCTGAAGCCGCTGTTGAAACTAAACGAGCCATCGACTATTTCAAGCCAAACGTTGTACTTTTCGTTGGGGTAGCAGGCGGAATCAAAGATGTCAACCTCGGTGATGTGGTAGCCGCAACGAAAGTTTATGGGTATGAGTCAGGAAAAGTTGTAGAGGAGACTTTCCTACCGAGGCCAAACGTAAGTCTCGTGAGTTACCGCCTGGAACAGAGAGCTAAGGCTGTGGCGAGGAAGGAAGATTGGTTAGAGCGGATTAGAGAACCCATCCCAACACAGAAACCTCGTGCTTTTATTGGAGCCATAGCCGCAGGTGATAAAGTGGTGGCTTCGACGAGTTCTGATGTCTATCAGCTCCTCCGTTCAAATTACGGTGATGCGCTGGCAGTGGAAATGGAGAGTCACGGGGTTCTCAAAGCTGTTCGTGCCAATCCAGAAATAAACGCACTAATTATTCGTGGTATTTCTGATCTAATTGAGGGTAAGAGCAACGCAGATGCGGCTGGCTCTCAGGAGACTGCTGCACGACACGCTAGTGCTTTCGCTTTCGAGATTCTGGCGAAGCTTACTCTAGACGAAGTGCGCGACACAGAAGCTAGGGATAGAGATACAGATGGTTTGAATTCTCAATCATCAACTGTCCACAATTTCACCAAGGTCGCAGAGAACGCTGCGGTAATTAACCAGGGTGGAGTTAATACTACTAACTTCAACAATCCTGTTTTTTGACTGGGTTCGCCCGACCGGGAGCGGGCAAAGTTAAATCCCCCTACTGAATTAAAAGATCTAGCTGGGCTTTCCAGAGGACGGTGCATATCCCTCTGGCAAGCTGCTGGAGTACCTCGAACTGAGGCTATTGCACTTGCTGATGATTTATCTATTGGAGCAGCTTGGCCTGAGTTACAACCTGATGATGGCAAGCCACTTATTTTACTAATTGGAGAATTCGGTGCAGGCAAGTCACTAATTGCGGAGCGTCTCTTTCAGAGGGCAATTAAGCAAGCCTGCGAGAGTGCCAATGCTCCTGTGCCTGTATATTTGAAAGCGCAGAAGGTTGCAGGGCAGCTACAACAAGCTGTAGAAGCACAAATAAGTAAATTGGGAAAATCACTCTCCCAAGGTGCTGCAATAATCGTTGATGGAGCCGATGAAGCGGGAAGTCGTCTTGCAGCCGATTTGCTTTATGAAGCTCGCATTCTCGTTAACGCATGGGCGAAAACTACTGTGGTTATCACCAGTAGACCAATTCCCATCCTAGTTGAATCGGAAGAGGCTGTTAAAGTTCCTTTAATTTCCGATCAGGATGCTTATGCTCTCGTTGAGAGGTTTTCAGGACAGCAGATTACGCCATATGTGACTTTTAAATGGCCGCAATCTGTTCATAATGCTATTCACCGACCTTTATTTGCCATCCTGCTTGGTATTTACCTACGAGACCGAAACATGATGGCACCCAACTCTGAAGGGGAATTGCTCTCAAATCTTGTTGAGCGTTCCCTCCGACAGGCAAGAGCGAGTAACCCCGATGTTGAGCAAGTATTACAGCGCCTTGCAGCTCTTTCTACCGATCGCACAACGGGTCTAGTCTCTAGAACTGAGGTCGCATCAACATCAAAATTACAGATGCTTTTAGATTCAGGGTTAGTTATTGAAGATGCTGGAAATATTAGTTTCCCACTGCCTATACTATCTCAGTGGTTTGCAGCGCACAGCTTAGCTGCTGGTATCCCTGACCCCAATGACCTCACAAATGACCTTGAAAGACTGGAACGTTGGCGGTATCCATTAGCTATCTTTGTTGGTTACTTCGACCATGACACAGTATCAAAACTACTTGTACCACTTGCTGAGAAGCATCCTGCTTTTACCGCAGAGATTGTCAATGAAGAACTAGCGAGAACAGGTTGGAATTATACACAGAAAATTTCTTTACCACTATTAGATGAATGCGGACAGCGAATAAGGACTGCTATGCAGGCATGGGTAAAGGGAAGCGACACACTTTCCCCGGTGATTGCACCTGTAAGGAAGGACGGCACACTCCAGCCTATTGGTATACAAATACAAACAGAGGAAGGGCGGCTTAAAACTGCCTGGTATCGTGGGAATGAGACTCTAGCTAATATCGTTAAGTTGCCTTTGTCTGAATTGCCATCTTTTCCGAATTGGCCTCAAGTTCGCCAAGGTAAGCCTAGCCACAAGTCGCCTTGGGCTTGGCAATGGACGTTACATGAGCTAGTTACTTCGCTCTCCAAATTATTGCAAAATCGTATGCTACCAGTTACGGATGGGACTCTTTTACGGGAAGCTGTTTGGCAGACAGCACTAAAGGTAACTCGACGTGAAATTTTTTATCAGAATCCTATCCCTTTCAACGAAATTGAGAAATGTATCTCCAGCTTACCGTGGAATATTTTTCACTCACGAATGAATGAGCAAATGCGTAGACACTATCTCAATCAACTCACAACAGAAGTGAATCGTCTTCGTGAGATTGGAGAAGCGGAGTTGCGTCCTCCTTGGCCTGGTCCAGACTGTAGGTTCAAAGGTGGATGGATTTGGGAAAGCTACAGTCAACAGCAAATCTTAGCTCGTGCCAAGGCTGTGTATGCAGGAGCGATTGAGGGATACCAGCAACTTGTCAGTACATGGTTTCCCAAGTTTGCACCTCATTTGGCAACGGCAGTAACACTCCCTGCCCGTCTTGTTGGTGTAATCGTTCTACCCAAGCCAGATGATGAACTAAAAGGGATTCTCGGTTTAGAGTGGTATTTCGAGGCTCTACCCTATGAGCAACAAAGTTACGTTGACTTTCGTATTGGTGAAGACGGTCACTTTATGGGAGATAGCAGCTTACATTCAAGATTGGACAAACGGCTACTTTCCCTGCGTCCCGAAGCAGCTCGGTGGATTAGGACTTCAATACATTCAGCAATACTGGATGTATTTAAACCTACCTCGGCAACAGAGTTAGCCTACAAATGGTTGTGGGATGACTTAAAGCGAGTTTCTTGGGTAGATGGTCTTCTTGGTAACGCTCCTTTATAAAGTGTGACTTGAAGAAGATTTTGGCACTAAAGCAACGCTGGGGTACTTTGCAAAAAGTCTTAAGTTCAGCATCCAGATTAGAGAAAATTGTCAGCGATATTCCTATTAGACTTTGAAACCAAAGACCGTTTACAAAATGGTCGGGGCAATACTCTGCTGGTAGCAGGTACTATCTACCAAGCCTGCAAATATTATGAGTTATTCCAGAATCGAGGCTTTAAAAAATGTGCGATCGTCACTTCATACGATGGCTCTCTCCAAAGTATAAAAGGCGAAACCACTGACACAGATGAATACACCGAAAAGCTGCGGCAGTATGAAATTTACCAAAAAATGTTGAACGGTAAAACCCCCGAAGCTTTTGAGGAGGAAGTCAAAAACAAATTTGTGAAAGAACCCGCCCAAATGAAGCTGCTGATCGTAGTGAATAAACTCCTGACAGGTTTCGATGCGCCCTCTGCCACCTATCTCTACATCGATCAATCCATGAGAGATCATGGATTATTTCAGGCAATTTGTCGCGTTAATCGACTCGATGACGACGATAAAGAGTATGGTTACATTATCGATTACAAAGACCTGTTCAAAAGCCTAGAAAAATCCGTTCAAGACTACACTGCCGAAGCATTTGAAGATTACGATCGAGGGGATGTAGATGGGTTGTTGAGCGATCGCTTAGAAAAGGGAGTCGAACGCCTAGAAACTGCCAGAGAAAGCATCAAAGCCCTGTGCGAACCTGTAGAACCGCCGAAAGATACCCTTGCCTACATCCGCTATTTCTGTGGTTCCAACACCGAAGACCTAGACTTAGTAAAAGAACACGAACAAAAGCGAGTTAGCCTCTACAAACTCACCGCTTCTCTAGTTCGAGCTTACGCTAACCTAGCAAACGATATGCTAGAAGCTGGCTATTCATCTGCTGAAATTGAAACAATAAAACAAGAAGTCAAATATTACGAACAAATTCGCGCCGAAGTAAAACTTGCCAGTGGGGATGCGATCGACCTGAAAGCTTATGAACCCGCCATGCGCCACCTGATCGATATTTACATTGGCGCAGAAGAGAGCGAAGTGCTTTCCACTTTCGACGATATGACGCTGATTGAGTTGATTGTCGATCGCGGCAAGGATGCAGTCAATACCCTACCCAAAGGCATCAGACAAAACCCAGAAGCCGTTGCCGAAACCATCGAGAACAATCTACGCAAAGTCATCATCGACCAACGTCCCACCAACCCCAAGTATTTCGGCACAATGTCGGAACTCTTGGATGAACTGATTCAGGAACGCAAAACAGCCGCTCAGGAGTATGAGGACTACCTGAATAAAATTGTGACTCTCAGCCGACAAGTTACCCAACCTGCAACCTCAACCCAGTACCCTCAATCTCTGAATTCTCCCGCCAAACGAGCGTTATACGATAACCTAGACCAAAATGAGGCTTTGGCATTGGCGATCGACAATGAAATTCGCCAATTCACAATGTTAATGAACCGATTCCTTCCTAATTGGCGTTTCTATAAAGATGAATTGAACCGCTCTCCACTGGAAAACTGACAACTACGGCATCGAGTTTGTAATTGCGATCGCCTGTTGTACCATTACTCCAGTTATGGCGAGTTAATACTGCTTGATATGGGTGCGATCGAACCTATGAACCTAATCAACAAAGACTACCACGTACAAATCCAACAGCATACTATAGAGAGATTAGTAGACAAATACGGCATCGAGTCCGTAATTGCCAGACTATCAGAATATTGTCAAACCCAAGCTATGATGACCTCTGGGAACATTTACGAATACTGGCAGGACATTGCCGAAGTGCTATCGCAAATTCCAGAAGGATGGGACGTTGAGTGATGAGCGAACTGGAAAATTACCTCGACTCACAAGGGCGCATTACCGAATGGCCTTCTAAACGCAACAAGGGTAGCTTCCAACAACTGGTACTGGAATACTTGGCCGAGCGTTTTGAGGTTGGGATTACCTACTCCGAAAAAGAAGTTAATGCCCTGCTAAACCAGTATCACAATTTCAACGATCCAGCGCTCTTGCGCCGAGAGATGATCGAACGTCGCTTACTGGAAAGGACGCGAGATGGCAAAGCTTACTGGCGCACTGCTACACCATCCTCATGCGATCGCACCTAAGTAACTCTATCCTGTATTTAGCCTTCTCCACTTGAATCAGAAACCAGTGCTTCTATCTGCGCTAACAACTTCTCCAAATCTTTCTCCTTTTGAGGATCGTCCCAAACTTTTGATTTCTTTAACAGGCGATAAGTTGTATCAACTCGACTTTTCAGAGTGGGATTTTTTTCCGAATTAGTCACTTGAGGACGATTGAGTGCCGCTATCTTTTCCTTGATTTGAACTAACGACAAGTCAAGCTCAACCGCTTCATCCAACAAGCTACGCCGCGCAAGAGCGTCTTTCACCCTGGCAATGACTTGCGCTTTAGTATAGGCAATATCACCCTTTCGCAGTGCTTCCTTAATTTCCTCTGGCAGTTTCAGTAACGGCAACCGAGTAGTAATGAAAGATTCCCAACTGACTAAACCCAAGGAATCAAATAAAGACTGAATCGCTTGACCTTCGGAGTTAGTCAAAACGTTTTGACTAACCAAGCCGCTGTTTTCATTTCGCATTCGGTAAAGTCGATTCGTTACCTCTGGTACTTCCATCTCTAACTTGAAAGATAGCAATTGCAGAATCCCTTCCGTCTCCTCAACTGGGCTGAGGTCTTCCCGTTGTAGGTTTTCAATCAGCGAGAGTTGCAAAGCTTCAATATCAGTCAGTTGGCGAATGGTAACCGGAACCTCAGTTAACCCAGCCGCTTTTGCTGCTCGGTAACGTCTTTCTCCGGCTACCAATTCGTACTGGTTAAGTTGTTCGGGTAGTGGACGCACCAGTAATGGCTCCAAAATGCCGTGAGAGCGAACGGATTGAGTGAGTTCCTCTAGTTTTTGCGAATCGAAATAGCGTCGGGGCTGGCTTGCAGGTAAGGCGATCGCAGTTATCGGTAAAGACTGGGGGTTTTCCATCAGGGTGGAGGCTTCCTCTTCTCCAAACACAAATTGTTTGAGACTGCGCCTATTTGCCGCCATTTAAGACCTCCAAGGATTCTTTAAATAAGGATTCGTAATCTTTGGCAGCTTCTTTGGCGGCTACTCCTGATAATTGGAAAACGGTGCGCTCTTGTCCGGGCGCATCCGCTAGACACTGCCGTTGGTAGATGGTGGTAGAAAGCAGGGGAAAGTTGCTTTCTTTGAGCAGTTGTTTGGCTTCTTGTAATAATAGAGTTCCTTTGGTAGCACGGCTCAAAAACATGGCAGCTTTAGGCATTCCGACTCTCAGTTCTTGGGCGTGTCGGATAAACCGGAGAATTTTCGTGCTGCTATGGAGGTCAAGACCCGAAGGTTGACAGGGAACGAGTGCTAAGTCACACCGAGCCAGTATAGCTTTAGTAACTTCGCTGAGGCTACCGGGGCCATCTACTACTACAGATGTGTATTTTTCCGCTAGTTCGGGGAGTACTTCAAATAATTCTTCTGGGTCGCTGACTACTTGGTAGGGCATATCCAATGCTTTGAGCCATGTCGAACTACTTTGTTGGGCGTCGGAGTCTACTAGCAGTACATCTCCTCGTTTTTTGAGCCAGTAAGCCATGTGTACGGCTGTGGTCGATTTGCCCACTCCGCCTTTTTGATTTGTGAAGGATATAATCATGGTTGCGAATTTTACAAAAATAATAAACTTTTGAAGTGAATAATAAAGTGCTTGTTTACCTATCGCGCTCTCGTAAATAGTGTTGGGCTAGATAAAATTTAAAGCGGTTTACGAGTCCGATCGCACGCAGCCATTATAGATGAAAAAACCACTTCCTCTTTCCTTCTGCTCTGAAACCCTCGTGCCTTCTACCGTGTTTATTAGGAGAAAACAGAAGCACAAGGTTAAACTTTAATCGCTTTATCGCCGTCCTTGCATGGCTTCCTCAAAAATAACCCATTTTCCTGTAGCGTTAGGGCCAACCAGCATTGAGTGAGGGTTAGTGTTCCGATAAAGGTGCGAGTATCGTTGTGCTGTAATGCGTATCCGGTTCCCTTCGGGGCGATAGCGAACTTGGGAGTAGGTATTGCGATCGCCCCTGGTTCTAGCAAGGGGTAGGGAAGTGAGCATTAGTTGGCGAAAATTTTCAAAAGACAAATTCATCCTCCTCATCTGCCCGTTGCTATAATGCACGGTCATGTAAATTTTTGCAGTTGGGTCATATAAATTTAGCAGGGCTGGGTCAAAATTCGAGCTTAATCTCTGATACTGTTCAAACAACTGTCTCGCTGCTGCCTCTTGGGAAATCTTGTTCCCTGTTAGTATCTGATCGGGTTTCGCCCCTTTGATTTGCTCTAACGTCGAGAGATGGTTTCGTATACTACTGGCCAAGTTATTCAAATTAGTAGCCCTAGTTAAAAGGACATGAGCTTCTACTGGGGGAGTCTGCATCAAACCCATTATTGTTAGAAGGATTGAGCATTTACCAAACCGTTGGCTTTGAGTTAGTAAAACTGATTTTTGCATGACCATAAAGTTGTTTCCGCTTCTGTGGTGATTTAGCGCCATAATTAGAGATTAGCGTTAGATAATACAAATCTCTAGCAAATTAAAGTTATTTAATCGGAAATTTCATGGTAAATAGTACTTCTTCGCCTACACTTCCCTTTCTCTACGTTGGTAAAATGACCCAGCAGCAGCTAGAACGCCACCTATGGGGTGCGGCGGATATTCTGCGGGGGAAAATTGATGCGGCAGACTTTAAGCACTACATTTTTGGGCTGCTGTTTTTCAAGCGGTTGTGTGATGTTTGGCAAGAAGAATATGAGGAAAGACTGAAACTCTATAATGATGAAGAATTAGCTGCTGACCCGGAGGAACACCGCTTTCATATTCCACCGGGGGCATTTTGGCACGATGTCCGCAAACATTCTACTAATATAGGCGAACATTTAAATAATGCGTTCCGGGCGATCGAAGATGCAAATACTCGGCTGCGCGGCGTGTTTCAGGATGTAGATTTTAATAATAAACAACGTTTTCCTGATGCTACTTTAGAATTATTGCTGCAACACTTTAGTCAGCATCGCTTACGAAAGTGTGATGTAGAAGCGGATTTATTGGGTAATGCTTATGAATATTTAATTGCTCAATTTGCCTCGGATGCAGGGAAAAAAGGCGGGGAATTTTATACTCCTAAAATGGTGACGCGGTTAATTGTTGAATGCTTGCAACCAAATGAAGGCATGACTATTTATGATCCGACTTGTGGTTCTGGGGGTATGTTATTAGAGGCAGTACATTATCTGGAACGTCAAGGAAAGAATGCCAAGTCGTTGCAGTTGTACGGGCAAGAAATGAACCTCAACACTTGGGCAATCTGCCAGATGAATTTATTTTTACATGATATTGATGATGCGTTTGTTAGTCATGGCGATACTTTAAGCAACCCGAAACATTTAGTAGTAGAAAATAGTAAAACCCTGAAAACTTTTGACCGAGTGTTAGCGAATCCGCCCTTTTCTTTAAAAAATTGGGGATATGAAGATTGGAAAGATAAAGATAAATTTAGCCGGGATATTTATGGTTGTCCGCCTAAATCTTATGGGGATTTGGCATTTGTGCAGCACATGGTTGCTAGTCTTAATGTTAAAGGTGTGCTGGGTGTAGTGCTACCTCACGGCATACTGTTTCGGGGAGGTGTAGAAGCGAAGATTCGCGAGGGTTTGTTGAAAGATGATTTAATTGAGGCGGTGATTGGTTTAGCACCAAATCTATTTTATGGAACGGGTATTCCGGCTTGCGTGTTAATAATTAATCGGCAGAAAGTAGCTAGTCGTCAGAAGAAAGTGCTGTTTATTAATGGTGCTGAGGAGATGGTAGAGGGGAAGAATCAAAATACTCTCTCCCAGACGAACCTGCAACGACTGGCGCAGGCGTTTTATGGGTTTAAAGATGAGGAACGATTTGCGCGAGTGGTGGAGTTTGAAGAGATTAAGAAAAATGATTTTAATCTCAATATTGCGCGATATGTGCAAACAGCAGAAGAAGAGCAGGAAATTGATGTGGCGGCTGAGGTGGAAGTGTTAAAAGAGTTGTTAATTAAGCGGGATGAAGCGGAAAAGAAAATGCTCAGTTTTTTGGATGAGTTGGGTTATGGGTCTTAATAATGTTTGGTAGGGATAGATTAGTTGAATAACAAATACTATTTTTACGGGTGTAGGGAGTGAGTGAGTTATCCAAAGAGGAAATTTATCAGGAGATTGGCAAAATTATTGCTGATTTTACCCTTTATGAATGTGATGATTGTGTTAGGGCGATAATGCAGTGGTTAGCAGAAAATAAAATTGAGGGAAAGATTATTAAACTGAAGAGTAAATACAATGAAGATTTTATTCTCAGTGAACGCTTGGAACGTCAAGGAATTACGGAGGCAATTACTATTAACGGAAGACATTATGGTGTAGAAGTTTTGGGTTTGGTATTTGATAATATTTCAACAACGGGGATGACGTTAGAGGATTGGCGGAAAGATTTTCACTGTCCTAGTGAAGAATTTATAATAGAATCCATAGATAGTTTATAAAGATGAGTTTAGAAAGGGGAGAAAATTATGAGCGGAATGTTTGAAATCCTGGAAAAGATTAAAACTAGACCTGGGATGTATATTGGTCGCGCTTCGGTGAGCGATTTGTTTATGTTTTTGGTGGGTTATAAAACAGCTAGGCGCGAGTTAGGGATTGAACTCAGTGAGGAAGAAAAGGAATTTGCCGAACATTTCCATGATTGGGTACAACAACGTTTTAATGTGCGGACTAATAACTCTTGGGCAAAAATTATTTTGTTATTTACTCGCGATGAAAAGGATGCTTTTGAATGTTTTTATAAGTTGTTGGATGAGTTTAAGCAGCGAGATAAAAGTTTAGATGAAAATGGGAAGAAGATCATTGAAAGTTATTCGGTAGTTAATAAGGTAGCTGAGGAAGTTGGATAAAGTTTATATGAAAATGTTCAAGTTTGAATTTAGGGAGTAATTGGATTATGATTCCTGATGGCTGGAAGTCTATAACAATTGGCGATTTAACTTCTTCTCATTCCTATGGGCCGAGATTTCACGCTAAAAATTATGATGAGAACGGAAACGTTAAAACTATAAGAAATACAGATGTTACAGCAGAAGGAGAAATTCTTTATACTCAAGCACCAATTGCTTCTCTAGAACCTGAGATAATTGAACAACACGCACTCAAAACAGGTGATTTAATTGTTATCACTACAGCAGATTGTGGTCTTTCTGCAATTTTTAAAGAACAGGATATTCCATATATTCCTAGCGCTTATGCTGTCAGATATAGGCTAAACCAAAATGTATTGCCTCTATTTATAAAGTATTTCATGCACACAAAACTTGCTCAAAAGCAAGTTGCTCAATTCGTAAGGAAGGGGACGGTAGCAAATCTACCTGGATCTGATGTATTGAAAATCAAGCTAGTTCTTCCTCCTCTGTCTGAACAAAAGAAAATTGCTGAGATTTTGGGGAGTGTGGATGAAGCGATCGCATCCACTCAAGCAGTCATCGACCAAACCCGCAAAGTCAAGCAGGGTCTACTTCAGCAACTCCTGACCAAAGGTATTGGTCACACGAAATTTAAGGAAAGTGCGATCGGGAAAATTCCTGAAAGCTGGGAAGTAGTTCCATTTGATAGTCTGGCGCTAATTGGGCCACAAAACGGAATCTATAAATCTAAAGACGATTATGGTTCTGGAGTACCTATGATTGACATGGGTGCAATATTTGGTTCAGATATTATCGAAGAAGTTGAACGGCGATGTGTTCGTTTAACAGAAGATGAATATGAAAAATTTGCTCTAAAAGAAGGGGACTTATTATTTGCCAGGAGGTCTTTGGTTGCTGAGGGTTCTGGCAAATGTTCCATACTAGGATATCACAATATAGAACCAGTTTTTGAGTCTTCAATTATCCGATTTCGTCTTAAGCCTAATTTAGGTAATCCTCTTTTCTACTTTTATTATTGGGAAAGTCCTCTTGGTAAAAAGCAAAGGCTAGAAATTACTCGCCAGGTTGCAGTAAGCGGTATAACGGGAAAAGATTTAAGTAAATTACTTGTTCCATTACCCCCTATCAACGAACAAATTAGGATTAGTAAAATTTTGAAAAATATAGATAAACAAATTGATAGTAATGATTTAACAATTAACCAGCTTAACTTGCTAAAACGTGGCCTAATGCAAGACCTCCTAACTGGAAAAGTTCGCGTCAAATAAACCTCATTAATCTAATTCAAATCAACCCCTATGAACGAATCAAAAATCATCACCATTGAACCTGAAAAACGCAGCGGTAAACCCTGCATTCGGGGAATGCGAATCACCGTTTATGATGTCCTCTCTTACCTCGCTTCAGGAATGACCTATCAAGAAATTCTCGAAGACTTTCCCTATCTCACCCAAGAAGACATATTAGCCTGCCTCAGCTACGCCGCCGACCGAGAACGGCAAACCTTAATTGTTAAAACATAAAATTATTATTCGCTCACAACTTAGGCATTTTTACCCTGTATTAAAAACCGATAAAAACTCTCAAATATTATGATAAAAGCCACCGAATACACCTTAGTTGAAAAACCCTGCCTTGACACCTTAGTAAACCTTGGCTACACCTATCTCCCACCCGCCCAAAATAAAACCGCCAGAGATAGCCAAAACCAAGTAATTCTCAAAGACATCTTCATTCAATCCATCCAAAAAATCAACAACATCCCCCAAGAAGCCGCCAACGCCACCTATCAAGACATACTCGCCATCACCGACAACGAAGAATTTACCAATCTTTTACGCGGTAACTATTCCCGCAACATCCCCGGCGTAGCCACCAAAAAAACCATCCGCCTGATTGACTTCCTCGAACCAAAAAACAACACCTACACCGTCACCAATCAATTTTACATTAAATCCCAACATTTCCGCATCCCCGATATAGTAATATTTATCAACGGTATTCCCTTAGTAGTAATAGAAGCCAAAAAACCCTTTATCGCCAAAGATAAAACCGGAGAAGCCTTCGACCAAATCAAACAATACGAACGCGACATTCCCCGCCTATTCTATTCCAACATATTCAACATTATCACCAACGGCGAAAACTTTCTTTACGGTGCCACAGGCGCAACATCTAAATATTGGGCAGAATGGAAAGACCCCTATCCCAAACAAGATAGCGACTTTCAAACCTCCTACCAAAAAGCCTTGTGGTGCTTGTTAGAACCCACCCGTTTATTAGACATCCTCGCCCATTTCATCGTCTTCGAGAAACGCGAACAAAAAGTCATCAAAAAAATCTGTCGCTACCAACAATATCGCGCCGTAAATAGAATAGTAGACCGAGTAATAAATAGCCAACATCGCAAAGGATTAATTTGGCATACCCAAGGGTCAGGAAAATCCCTGACAATGGTATTCGCCACCTTAAAACTCAAAACCCACCGCACCTTTACCAGTCCCATTCTCGAAAATCCTAACATATTAGTCCTCACCGACCGCATAGATTTAGACGACCAAATAAGTAAAACCTTCCAAGCTTGCGGACTTCCCAACCCCACCCGCATCGACTCCGGTGAAACCTTAAATACTGCCATTCATACTAACAACTTCGGCTTAACATTACTCTCCACAATCTTCAAATTCGACGGTTCCAAACAACCAATTCCTCACAGTCAAAACTGGATTATCTTAGTAGATGAATGCCACCGCACCCAAGAAAAAGACTTAGGTGCATACCTGCGTGCAACTTTACCAAATGCCTGCTTTATCGGCTTCACCGGAACCCCAATTAAAACCACCGATAAAGACACTTATAAAAACTTTAGTCCCCCCAACGAAGGTTACTTAGACCGCTACAGCATTGATGACGCAGTAGCAGACGGCGCAACCGTCCCCATCCGTTACACCAGTCGCAAAACCGAATGGCAAGTAGAAGCTAAAAAATTAGATATCCTTTTCGACCAATGGTTTGCCAACGAACCCGAATCAGTCAAAAATAGAATCAAAACCAGAGGAGTCAGCGTCGCCGAATTAGTCAAACATTCCCAACGCATTGAACTTCTCGCCTACGACATTTGGGCACACTTTCGCACCCATTGCATCCCCGAAAACTTCAAAGCCCAAATAGTCGCCATTGACAGAGAAGCCGTAATTCTCTACAAACGCGCCTTAAATCAAATTATTACTAAATACTTAAAAAAACAAGGATTTGATACCGAAACAGCCGCAACATGGGCGGATGCCATGAGTGTTCCCATTTACTCATCCAACCAAGAAGATAATAAACCCAGCGAAGACCCTTATTTAGAAAAACTCCGCCAAGATTTACAACATTACGCCTTAGATAAAAACGCCGAAGTTACCGCCATAAATCGCTTTACTGGTGATGATGCCGAATATGAAACCAAAGTGCTTTCAAAAGCAGCACCTCCCGTTTATTTTCTCATCGTTTGCAACAAACTTTTAACCGGATTCGACGCACCAAAAGAAAGCGTCATGTACCTAGATAACCCCTTAAAAGAACATAACTTATTACAAGCCATTGCCAGAACCAATCGCGTTTGTGGCAACCATAAAGAATTCGGCTTAATAGTTGATTATATCGGCATTACCCAACAACTCACAGAAGCCCTCGCCTCTTACCGAGAAGCCGATGTAAAAAACGCCATGTTAAACCTAGACATAGAAAAAGCCGCATTAAAAACCGCCCATGCCGAAGTAATAAAAATAGTCAATCAAATCCCCCGCAATACATACAATTTGCGCCAAGAATACGACACCTTAATTCAACAACTAAAAACCGTAGATTCCTGGTACGAATTCCACCGCAAAGCCAAAACCTTTATCAAAGCTTACGACAGTCTCAGCCCCGACCCAGAAATACTCAAATACACCGCTGATTTAAAATGGATAGCCGGATTCTTACCATTAGGAACCCTACATTTTGAGAAAAAAACCTCTACCCTCCCCCGCGATGTCAGTGCCAAAATTCGCCAAATGTTAGAAGAACATCTCAGCGTCACCGGAATTAGCACCCTCTGCCAATTAAGACATATTACCGACCCCGAATTTTGGCAAGATTTCAACTTAGCTGAAACTCAAGATATCCAAACCGCAGCCGTCCGTAAAAGCGCCGAACTCAAGAAAATCATCCAACAAAAAACCGAAGAAAACCCTTTACAATACAGTTCCTTTTCCGACCGAATTTTAGAAATATTAAACCGCTTTGAAACCGGACAACTCGCCGCCGCCGAAACCCTGAAACAATACGAACAAATCATCCGCGAATTACTAGCAGAAGAACAAGCACACCAAAGTAGCGGACTGAATAAAAACGCTTATGGTATACTGAAAATACTAGAAAATTTTATTCCCGCAAATAAGACAGATTTCGCGGCTAACTTAGAAGCAGCCGCCCAAACAATAGATGCCCTTTATTCTAGCAATGACTTCGCCCCTCCCGGTTGGCATTTAAAAGATCAACAGCGCAAAGAATTGCGCCAACAAGTTCGGGCTTTAGTTTTTCAATTAGGATTAGAAAATTGGAAAGATATCCCTAACAAAGTTGATGAATATGCTTTAAAGCACTATCTTTAAATTTGAAATTTTTTTAACTAGAAACTGTATTTAGCCTCCGAAAATTCCAAGGAGGAAGAAACGTTTTCCCTTCTAAAAGGGATATAAAATCTTTCAGGGCAATATTCAAAATCTATAACAAATGCAGAGTTTATGATATTAAATAAGGATTCATTTTGTTCAATTCCATATTGAGCGGAAAACATCACTACTACAGCCCCAACAGCGTGAACTGCATTTAATAACGTTGCTCGATTCAGATGAGCTTCTCTGTCATGTTTTGTAGCGTTATAGGCATCATACCAGTAAAGCGATTTTGTCGGTCTGTTTACATTCCAGCAACTAAAAGGTTTAAATGAGGGAAAATTTGGATACCATCGGAGAGCTAATTCATAATTGGCTAAACACATAGGCTCAAGAAGCTTTACATAATCGTTCGTTTTATAGCGATTTTTGGTATATTCATGTTCTTTTAGTATACCCACCCAAGAAGTTTCTACTTCCATACAAGCAAGTAGTAGTAGCTCACGTATTTTATGCCCGAAAGAAAAAAGATTTTTACGGCATGGTTCTACTGTTAAAAATAACTCTTGCATTTTTCTTATCAGTAATTCAATGACAATAAGAGATTGGGTAAAGCCTTCAGGATTAGATATAAGTTTTTTCCTCGGCAGATAATCTGGAGGATGCCACATTCGCTTATAAAATTGGCCAGGTTGATGCTTTGATAAACGAATATCAGTTGCCTTAAAATGCTCTTTAATCCAATCCTCTAGCGTTGGATATCGGCTTGTTTTTTTTTCTGTTCTAGGTAAAGCATTAAGTTTCACTTTGCCTGGTAAGGCATAGTAATAATCATTATCTTCATAGGCAAAAGCGTATGAAGTATAAAAAGGCCCATAATAATAGGGATCGGATAGATCCCTTAGAGTAATATTAGGTTTAAAAACCAATAATTTATTCACTTCTAATAAATTTTCTAAATTTGTATAGTATTATAGCATTTACCTACTATGCCTATGCTACAAATCGGTAAAACCAATATCCCCTATACTGTCCGGGAAAGTTCTCGCGCCAAACATCAGCGTATCGTCGTCACGCCGGAAGCTGTAGAAGTGGTAGTTCCGCCCAACACGCCTGGAGAACAGATTACAGCCTTTCTTGACACCAAACGGCACTGGTTGTTCAATGCGGTAGAAGACTGTCGCATTGAACAAACCACCCCGCAACCTCAAAGCTATGTAAATGGGGCAAAAATACCTTATCGAGGTCGCCGTTTGCTGTTAAAAGTAGAAAATGCTGATGTGGATGAAGTGGTGATTACCTGCAAAAGCAGCTTCTACGTCCAGGTTCCGCGCTACTTAACCGAAACAGAACGCCATTGTGCAATTGTAGCTGCGTTTGAGAGATGGATGCGCGATCGGGCCGAGGAAAATGCCCGCAGCTTCGCCACCACCTACGCCCGGAAATTAAACATCAAACCCCCACCAGTGCGACTCGCTGACCAAAAACACACCTGGGGAACCTGCGGTAAAGATGGTATTATCCGCATTAATTGGCATTTAATTCAAGCCCCTAAAGCCGCAATGGAATATGTCATCGCCCACGAAGTCGTACACCTGCTACACCGACATCACGGCGATGCTTTTTGGGAAACTTTAAGTAGTGTAATGTCAGATTGGCAAGAACAAAAAACATTGCTGGAATCATGGGAACGCCGTGACTTTAAGAGGTAGGGCGATCGTTAATGCGATCGCACGCTGAGTTTCTATGTTGGAGAAGTCTAATGTATGGTAACGCTCATGTCAAAGCGAGTAACAAAGTCGCCATGAAAACACTTGTATTGGTTGACGCTATTAAAATGGAGCCACCAATCTAAGAGGATCGCGGTTTCTGTCGCTTCATTTCCCAAATTTGCTTCCAACCTCCAGTCGCCTGGGATTTAAAAGTAGGGATTTGAGATCCACGATTAAGGGCGTTAGTTCCTAACACCCACGACACTATTACTTTTGATGCTGCTACATCTCTGTCGTCAGTGTAGTTGCACTCCGAACACTGATGAATTCGTGAGGATAATTCTTTTTTGCGTTGATGACTGCACTCAGGACAAGTCTGAGAAGGTTTAACCTTTAAGGTCGGAACCTTAACCAAAAAACCACCCGCTTCGTCTGAAAAAGAAAAAAAGTAGCAGCCCAACGGAAGTCTTTTGAAAAGTCTTTGATGAGAGTTGAGGCTACCGTTGGGAAAAACTTAGGCTACTTTTTAATAGGTGAACCTGGTTCAGCCAAAACAACCGGGGGTTTGTATGTAGCGCAAAGCATTATCGAGCAAGAATTAACTGAAAAGGCTATAAATGATTTTAGCTCCTCAATAAACTTCTACCTCAGTTTGTTCCTTCTGATGCTGCTTTTTAACTTCTCTCACTGCTTGTCTACGTCTCAAATCAATCTCTAAAAAGTGCCGAACATCAGTATCAGTCAACTTGGCTCTCCCAATAGGTTGCCAATACCCATCTTTATTGACAGCCCTCATCTTAAGAGTAGAACTTTGGTTATCCATCAGTACCAATTGATCGTCTTCCCAATAAGCAGTGTGGTATTTACCTACCAATCGTGTTTGGTTGACTAGGCAAGCTGCAATAATCGGAGCGATCGTCCTCACCAAATTCTGTTGTGACAAACGCCGCTCCAAGCTTTTCAAAGTGTAACCTTTCCCCAGCTGATAACCAGCAAACCACATCCCATCTTTTTCAAACTTGATACCTCGCGAAGTAACCACAGTACTAACGCCAGCAGTGGAAAGGGTTTTACTAAAACTTGTCACTGAATTAGCTAATGTAATAGCAGAGTCGATCGCGTTTTGAAGTTGCGCTCGCACACTAGGATCGGAATGTATCTGGTTGGAATAGTGAGAATCATCCAATGAATGCTGTGACTGCCTAGTTCTTAGCACTTGTGCCGTTGTTAATTCTCTCCTTGGAGAATCTCTGCTATCAATAACCCCAGTCAACTTGTATTCTTCTCGCAGTTCTTGCAGCACTATTTCATATCGCTGCCAATCTTTCCAAGCTGATACTACCCGGCAGTCAGTTAAGCGTACTCGATTAATGATGACATGGTAATGAGGGCGCGGTTTCCCAACTGGTGTAATCGTATCATCGTGACGGGCGGCGACCCACTGACAATCCCCATACCCGCAACGGTTAACCATATCGTCAATTAAATCAAAAGCGCGATCGTCAGAAAGTCGATCGTCTGGGTGAGGAGAAAGTGACAGATGTAAGACAGGATAACGAACGCGATGATTGAGGCAAGAGATCGCTTCAAATTCCTGCTGCATCCCCAAGATACTCTGCTGTCCCAGGTTCCCGCCTACCAGTTGCGATCGTTCTTTGCTAAAGATGTAGCGTAACAATCCCCTGAAGTCAGCACCTTTAGTAGCTTTACCGATCATAATGCTTCTTCGGAGGGCGTTAAACCCAACAATTGGGATTGAACTTCCCGGACAACTTTTCGAGTATCTGCGGTAGTTCGCATTATCTCATCAAGAGATGGTAAGTTTTGTCCGTTACTTTTGGCAGCTTTCATCATAGCGAGCGCATGGGATAAGCTGAGTGCGATTTTAGTAAGTTGGTGGTAAGTGAGTCGGTTGATTTCTGGGATGGGCGTAGAAGAAGTTCGACGCTCAACACAGTGACGAATGTAAGCAGAGAGAGTCATGTTATGAGAGTCAGCTTTATGTTGCCATGTCAGTTTCTCCTCTTGGGTGAGCAGTAGTGCAATATATTCGGTACGTTTCTTTGCTTGCATGAGCGGGAACTAAATCTGCATAATTTCCGATCGTGCCGCCTAATTTGGGCCATCTTCTTCTATCAAGGGAGAGGAAAAAAATTTAAATATCGACTTAGCTTGCTGCTACCTTTGAAATACGCTTAACCTTACTCCGGTAACAATTGCTATCACTGACCAATCATAGCTTTTGACAGAGGTTTTTGCCCGAATATGGGCGGCATATTGGTGGAAGTTTGGCGGTAAGGGAACCACATATAAGGGCAGTAAAAGTGAAAAGCTGCCCCACCATAGTCCCTAAAATGCCCGAAATTCGGTTTTTATCCCCAAACTTTCCCCATTTTTTGTTGAGTAAATATGCCTAAAAAACTTGACTGGGTAGTTTGTGAACCTCGCTTGCGATACGCTCCCAATACACCAGAAGGAATTGCGCTCTCCTATGTTAAAAATCATCCTTCATTCAAATCAGCTAGAGACCTGCTCGCGCAAGCCATGGTCGCTTATTGGTTGCCGTTTGCTTTAGCCGCTTCTGGAGTAAAGGGTCAAGCATTGATAATGGCTTGCTTTGAAGCAATAGGAGAACTAGAAAAACAAATCAATCTGATTAAGCGGGTATTGTTGGATCACCAAACAGTTAACTGTAACGACAGCAATGCACCTCAAAAAGTTGTTTACCCCAAAATAGAAGAAACCTTTTCTTCCATAGATGCCAAGAGCGAAGATATGGCGATGGAAAATTCTGTGAAAGAAACTGCTGCGGTTGGTCCCAAAAAAGCCGCCGACTTGTTTTAATACAACTCTTTTTCTAAAGTTATGGAAGAAATGACAGTTAAAATTTGGGCTGACTTAGGTGGCAGCACGCTCAAAATTTTGGTCGAAATGCCCAATAAATCAACAGTACCAATCATCATGTCTTCACGAGTAATTGAATTAGATGATTGGTTGGTATCAAACCGGACTGTGGCCATGTTCGATATATCTCCCCAAGCTGATGCAATTGTTCGGTTTGGTAAAGGCTATTATGCCGTAGGTAAGCTGGCCGAACAGTATGCTAGCGATGTGACCAACTCTACGGAACTTAAACAGCCAAAGCAGAATACGGCTATTCCTAAACTGCTGGCAGTTGTGGGCATCATTAAGCAGAAATATGAGTTACCAACTCGCTTTGCAGTCGAGCTAACTTTATTGCTTCCCTTTCCCGAATATCAGTTTGTCAAAGATGGCGGTAATAATTTTCAGGCTGATTTGAAAAAGGCGCTCTCTTATTTCGAGTTTAGAGGAGAAAATTACGAAGTCAACCTAGCTAATTTTGGTTGCAAACCGGAAGGTTCTGGCTTGATTATGTTGAGATATCTGCAACAGCAGGATCGACAAGATTGGCTTCTTAATAGCAAAATTGCCGCCCTAATGTTGGGACATCGAAACACTAGCATCTTGCTATATGATTATGGAACACCCAGCGGCTATACCAACAACTTGGGCTTTTACCAAATAATTCAAACTGTAATTGATTCTAGTTTGGGACAAAGTGCTGCCGCTCTTACTGAGGCAATTTACAAAGCTAATGACGACATTTCACCAAATAACCCCCATATTCAAGCACTCGCTATGACCAAGGGAAAAAGTAAGCGAGCCGAACTTACTCGTTTGGTAAAAGCGATCGCTTCTGCCCAAAAAAATCGCTGGCAGCAGATCGCTAGTTGGGCTAAATTGCTAGTTGATGATGTGGATGAGTTAATTATCGGCGGTGGCACGGCATTATTATACCAGAAAGCCATCAGAGAAACTTTCCATTCAACCCGATTATTTTGGGCAGTAGCAACCGAAAAAGAACCAATACCTCAAATACCGCCTCAACCAATTGGGCCATCTGGTCACCGGGAAGAATGGGAGAACAAACTCCTCGCCGCTAAGCCTGGGCATGATGCTTTGAAAGCTAAAGAAGCGTTGGAGCAATATGAGGAACAATTGTTGTCGTATCAGCAACAGCAGGCTGATTACGAATTACAGCTTAAAGTTGTCCAAGCTGCACTCTCGAGGGAAAAACTCCCCCTTCTTCAGTTGCAGCACCAGTCGCAAGCAATTATAGAGGAAATCGCTCAAACCTTTTTCTCTCAAGAGGTGAAGAGTGATGAGAGACGTTTTCGGGTGACGCAGTTTGTGGATATTTACGGTGTGTGGAAAGCGATCGAGAATGCTTGATACAGCAACTGATTCAAAAGAGACGCTCTGCTAGGGGGGAGGCGGGGACGCTCCAGAAGGAAATCTGACAGGGATTGAAACCGTTTAAGCTAAACTGAACAAATCTACCTTTGTCCGCTCGCGCTCTCTCAGGGAAGGCTCTCACCTTCAATGGTGCAACGGCTGCACTCACTATCCCCTCTGCGGTAAACGCTTTGGGGAATACTTTTCGGATAATATTTAAGCTGCCATTTATGTCTGCATTAATCAACTTACCACTGGCATTACAACCAATCTGCTAGTTTGATGCAGGTAGTTATCAACGTACTGGTTGCGGGATTGCGTCAATCGATTGATTCGGTGAGAGTCTAGAGAGTTAGAATTCTAACCTAATCCAGCTGTCCCGACGCGAGAACGGTAGCCCGAAATTGCTAACCCCTAACCTACTCCTGAAACACAAATATACAAACAAATAAAAATTATACACAATTTAAAATATATCGACACGATTTGCCAAATACAAATATGAACGACTCACCCCCTGACCTAGAAGTGCAATTTTCTAGTTCCACTTACTCGTTGCGAGATTATCAGCTTCAATTAATGCAGCAAGTATTCCAGGAATGGTCACAGGGGTCTAGGCGTATACTACTAACCCTTCCCACTGGGGCTGGCAAAACAGTATTATTCGCCGCCGTAGCGCGAGAATTTACTAATTTTGGCTCAGGAGTATTGGTATTAGCCCATCGGGAAGAGTTAATCCTCCAAGCAGCTCAAAAGATGGAAGGGATGACAGGAGAGCCGGTGGGCATCATCAAAGCAGGTTATCCCACCACCCCAGAGCGGCCCATCCAGGTCGCTTCCGTCCAAACTCTAGTACGCCGTTCTCCCCAGTTCTGGCCTACCGCCGAATTGCTGATTGTAGATGAAGCACACCATAGCGTCAGCAAAAGCTATCAGCAGATTGCCCAGCACTACCAACACGCCTACATTCTTGGAGTTACCGCTACCCCTGCTCGGATTGACGGTCAAGGCTTTAAATTCCTTTACGATACCCTGGTAGTGGGGCCATCGGTGGCAGCTTTGATTCAAATAGGTTATCTCTCCACCTTCAAGTTGTTTGCTGCACCTAACGCGATTAAAGTTTCTGGTGTCAGAACTACGGGTGGGGATTACAATCAACGAGAATTGGCCGCCGCCATCGACACCAGTTTGGTGATGGGGGATTTAATCGATGCCTGGAACAAGTTTGCTTTTGGTAAAAAAACCGTAGTATTTGCCGTCGATATTAAACATTCAATCGCCATCGCACAAGCCTATCAAGAAGCAGGAATTCCCACTGAGCATCTTGATGGCAACACTTCTGAACAAGAGCGTCATCAAATACTAGAACGATTCCAAACTGGTCAAACCTTAATTCTTTGCAACTGCGGCATTGTCAGTGAAGGGGTGGACATCCCTTCCCTAGAAGCAGTGCAGTGTGTCCGTCCTACCAAATCCCTCATCCTTTGGCTGCAAATGGTCGGGCGCAGTTTGCGACCTCATCCCGACAAAGAACACGCCATCATCATCGACCATACGGAAAATTGGGGAGTTCATGGCGCTCCTGACTTTGAATGGTTGTGGAGTTTAGAGCCAATTTCTCTTTCCAGAGGCCGATGGCACGTCAGTTGTCCCGAATGCCATCATGTCTTTAAACCGCTCTCCCACGAACAAAAACCTTACCGAATTGAGTGGAGTCCCAGGCATGGTGAATTTCAAATCTGGTGTCTGTACACCTGCCCCAACTGCCTTCAAAAAATCGAAATGGAAAAATGGTCGGGGGGAGAGCCACCACCACCCCGAAGAGTCACAGAAGATAAAAAAGCTGAAATTAGAGAAATTCCGCTTGATTGTAATTGGGTTATTTTAGCTGACATCTGCTCCTTAGCTACTATCCAAAGACGGCGAAACTACAAAAGTGACTGGGTGCTACGCCGTTTGGTGGAAAAACATCCCTCAACTGGTATTCCGGAATTGAGAGAATGCGCCAATATTTTAGAATTTTCTTTAGACTGGGTGGTGGATTGTTGGTTCCAATTGCTCAAAAAGAATACTAATTCTTCTGTTACACCAACATATAAAGAGTCACCATTAGATAACGCTTTGGATGCACCTGTCGAGCGTGTAATTCTTCAGGCATCTCAAGTAGCAGAATTATTCAGAAAAGCTTCCAGATGGTCGGAAGCTGAGTCGATTGCTAAAACTTATTCTGCTCTCAAAGTAGCAGCTTGGGAACTGCTTTCACCAGCAGAACGAGCGCGAATCAAGTCACTTAAAGTTGCAGCATTGCGACAAACCGCGACACAAGAAAAAGCAAAAATCGCTTTTGACACTTTTCTGGGCGTAGGTGAAAAAGCCGTATCAACTGCCACTGGCGAAGAAGTGTTGGTTACAGGTTTATTTGAAAAGAACGGGATACCAATGGCTAATATTAAATACCTGAGCGATGGGATAGAAGGTACTTCACGTCTTGATTTTTTGCGGACGCACTCGTCAACAAATTAAATATAAGAATTTGTGGATGGGGTGCGCTCTTGCAACCCAACGATATAGAAGTTAGCGGCGTCCACAACCTCCTACCCCTCAAATCCCTACCCTTACTCAACAGTCGTTTGAGTCATCCCATCCACGCTTCGGGAAGTAAGAATCTTGCCTAAAAACGGTGTTTTTTACGCTGAGTTTGTTTATCCAAACTCTTAAAGAATCTCAGTGTATGACGACCTGAGAGTGTCAAATCAGGGCGGTTCTTCACCTAGAGCTTGGTAAAACGCACGTTCGGCTGCCGCTGCTAGAGCGCGTTTGGCATAACGCTTGAAGTTGGCTTCTGATTTGTGGCGAGTCAGAGTGCGAGCGTGCAAGCTATCCATTCCTTTGAGCAGTAGCTTGGTAGCATAGGTATGTCTTAAGCGATGGGGCGTCAGATTCCGAATACCTGCTTTTTCCCCCAATTCTTTAATCGTGTAATAAATCCCTTGATAGCCCAACCGCACGCCCGGTTTAATCGGGCTATGGGACAAAAACAGCGGTTTGCTTTTATGACAGCGTTCCCCTTTTTGTCGCCGCCACTCCAAATAAGCATCTAATTGGCAGCGAGCAGCCTTTGACAGGGGAACAGTGCCACTGCTATCATCCTTCCCTTTTCTTATTGTCAACCGCACGCCGTCATAATCCCCCACGTTCAAAGCTGCTACCTCTCCCGCTCTGAGTCCGTGTGCTAACACCGCCAGTAACCCCGTATCTCGCTGAAAAGTGCTAGACGGCATCTGTACAGCTTGCCATAAAGCCTCCACTTCCAACTCGCTCAAATCCATTGCTGGCGGTAAAGGTATTTTTTTGAGGGCTACCGCTTGGGTGGGGTTGTGGGAAATACTGTCTGGATAGGCTTTCCACAGCCATCCAAAGAAACTTTTGAGTGCCGAAAGTGCCCGATTGACTGAATTATCGGTTAAGGATGCTTCTAGATGGTTTTTGTACTGAACGATTTGCCTGGTGGTAATTTCGCTCCAAGGATTATTCGTCCACAACAGAAAGCGTTGGAGTTCCCGGCGGTAGGCTTTTTGGCTGTTGGGGGACAGACTCCGTGCTTTTAAAAATTCCTCTACTCTGGGCCAACGCAGGTCTATTGGTCTGCTATCTGATATTGGCTGAGTGGTCAGAGCAATTGAGTCGGCTTGAGGCGACATTATCGGGTCACCAACGAGCGATCGCTTAGAATGTTTTATTTTCCCACTAATTGTCCCGATTGGGCCAGACGTGCGGGTAAAATAAGGTAACATTATCTTACCTAAAATAGGCAAAACCGATAGTATCAAAAGGGTTTTATTTTTTCGCTAAGGTTGAGATTTTTCACTCTTGGAAGCAAGTTCTGCCAGATGATAAGCTATCTGCTGTTCTATGGCCTCTTTAACTCGTCGCTCAACAGATGCTTCTAAAAGCTTTAATCTTTCATCTATACTGCCTATACGTTCATCTATGTTATTAGCTGTCTGGTTTAAAGGAAATATGGATCTTCGAGTAGGCGCTGTATCTAGACATTCCTCTATATACTCAACCAGTAAAGCAGAAGCATTACTACCACTACGTTTTGCCCATTGCTGAAATGCCTGCCATTTCGAGGCATCTATACGAAAAGTTGCTAATTTCTTGTTGGTCATTGTCTATGTTTCTGTAACCTTGTTGTATTGAAATTAATATAGACATTTTAGCAAAATATATATATTAACTAGATAAAGTATAATATATATACAATGTATAGACTAAAATAGAATCAAAAACTGTGTCGGTTCGCAGATAAGTTGAAAAAGTCTCACATAAGTTGAAAAAGTGTTGCAGATAAGTTGAAAAAGAGTAGAAGTGAGCTAGGCTAATAATATTGAGCTATGGCAAGGGCTAGTAGAGCCGTAGCAGTAGGGGTAAGAAAATTCAGCAATACAGGATGCCGAAGAGTCATCGGCAAATTCCTCAGTCTGAAAATGAACACCACCATCTGGTGGGAATCTCAAATTGAGCGGGATTACATCTATTGGCTGGAGATAGATCCTGATTACCAGAAGTAATTGTAGTAGATAATGGTCAAGAATTTTTAAGTACGCACCTAGAAGATGCCTGTTTACAGTTAGGGATAAGCCTGCAATATTATCCGCCGAAAATGCCTTGGTATAAGAGTGCGATAGAAAGATATTTTGGGGCTTTAAATAGTCAACTACTTTCTGATGAACCCGGCAAAAGCTTCTCCAACTTCCTCAAGTCCGATGATTACGACCCCAGGCAGAATGCAGTCATTTCGTTTGAGGGACTACAGGAAATGTTGCATATTTTTATCGTTGATATTTATAACCAAAGTCAGCATCCCGAACTGAAATCGCCTCGGTCGGTAGTTTGGTCTACTGGGGTAGCTTGTTTTCCGCTAGCTTTACCGCCATCCCATCTGGAACTAAAAGTTTTAATTGGTCATGTTACTACTCGCAAAATCACCAGAAGGGGGATAGAGTTTGAAGGTTTACTATACAACAGTAGCGAACTGGTGCGACTACGTGTTCAAACAGCGAAATCTGCTAAAACAACAGTCAAATATGACCCAACGGATTTATCTCGCATTTATGTTTTTGATGAGTCAACCCATCAATTTTTAGAAGTACCAGCACTCAATCAAGATTACACTAAAGGACTCAGCTTGTGGCAGCATCGAGTAGTTAAAAAACGATTGACTCATTTTGTGAAAGAGATTTTTGTGTAAGTATAATAAATATTGGCTAAGATTATGTTAGCTTAAAAAGTTAAATTTTGAAATAAAAACCGGGCATTGTATGTTATGATTTTAGAAGAGTATGGCTAGTTGGTTCATTGTAGCAAATAGTTTAGGGCTACCCGAATAAAAATGGGATTATTAGCAGGAAGAGGCTAGGCTATGGAGTTATCTGCTACCACCACAATAGACGGCGACCGCATTCAAGAGTACGCCAAGAAGCTACGCAGTGAAGGAACACTCGAATACTGGACTTTATCCAAACTAGCAAGGAACCTCAACAATGAGTTCAATAAGCTTAAGGGACAAAACAGAGGTAAACTTAAGCAACGGGATCTGAACATTACCCCTGAATTAATTGCCCATCTTCAACAAAAATTTAGTGAATATTTTAATCAGCAGTTTTGGCTAGAAAAAGCTGAGTTCATTCTTCAGGGATTGAAGCAATGGAAGGCCAAAGGTATCATTCTGACAAAACCGGAGATTTCCTTGACACTTTCGGCAGATTTAAACAAAGACGAGACAACTGTAGAACTGTCTTTAAAAGAATTATGTGCCGCTGAATCTGCTAGCGAGTTGCTCGCCTCAATCATTGCCCAACAATCCTTAAGAGATGAACTCTTAAAGCTGCTAAAAGTAGCCACAAAACCAATCCTGGTAACGGAACCCCGACTGTTTATCAATAGCTCTATAACTTCCATTCCCACCCCGGCCATCTTAGCTTCTGGCCTACAAGCTCAACTCAGAAAAGATTTATGGTTTGAATCAAATGGACTGGCGGTTTTTCAGCATAAGTGCCAAGCGCAATCTGACAACTATATAGAGCATTACATCAGTAATCCTGGAGATATTGAGTTACTGCCTTGGGAAGCAGCTGAACAAATCATTAATAAATTTGGCTTCACTTCAGCCAAGCTGCATCTGATTTATGCGGCGCATACAATGAAACAGGTTAACCCGTGGGAAAGTGATTTTACCCTAAAAGCAACTAACATTATTAAGGAATTGGGATGGGACAAAAGAACAGATTTGTCTCAATCACACAAATTGAATGAAATTGCTAAAGCTGCTTTTGCTTTATCCTGCTTTGTCTCACGCGCTTTCTGGATTGAAGGCAGAACCAAGAACAAAGTAAATGTTAGCTATCCAACCGGAAGAACGTGGGATTCGGTAATAGAACCGTGTGGAACAGCCGATATTTTTACACGGAAAATAGAACAGCCTTATGAAGTATTTATTACTGTCAGACCGGGGCTTTGGACTAAACATTTCCTCAATCGGGCTGGAGCTAAAGCTAAGCAAGCTCTTTATCAATTTGGCTACCTAGCCCAAAAAGTGCTGCAAATTGACCCTTATCATGATGAATTAGCACTAAGGTTGGCACTACATCTCACGATGGAAAGTCGCTTCCATCAAAGTGGGCGATATGAAGTAAAAACTCTGCTCAAGATGGCGTTACCAGAGACTGAATTAGAGACAGCCCGTAGCGATAAGCGTAAAGCCTATGAACTTAAACAGCGCTGGGATAATGCTTTGAAGCTTTTAATCAGTTTGGATTGGCAGATTCAATACGATTTGGAAAGCTACTCAGCATGGCTTCAGCCAGGGAATCAGGATAAAAAGCGGATGCCCAAGGGATATATAGACAAGCTGCTAGCTGCAAAAATTACGATTCTTCAACCGACTCCAATTCCTGACTTGATAGCGATAAAAGCTGAACCCCAAGCCCCTACGTCGCTGTTGTCCAAGCAAACGCCAATTACAGTTGAGCAGTTGAGAAAAGTGCGGGAAGCTAAGGGCTGGAGCCAAGCCAAGTTAGCTGGGTGGCTCGGAGTATCACGCTCGTTAATAGCTTTGATTGAAAGAGGACAGCGCCCGGTTTCCCCAGCGCTTGAGACAAAATTTCGGGAACTGCTGGACATTTAGCAATCAATCACTGCTTTCTTTTAACCAGCTGTTACAAAGCTGGATTTTTTGTTATGGCGGTGATTACAGCCGTGTAACAACCAAATTAACCGAAAAAATAGACCTCAAACCCTTACTGGATAAAAATTTGAGCGATGTTACAAAATCTCTAGGATCGCCCGACTATTTCTCTAGGATCGCCCGACTATCAATTTTTGTAATCCTTACTACACATAGCTTTCAGGCTCTTAGTACCAAACAGAGTAATTAGATCCGTTTCCCAGCAGTCCTGAGCGAAAAGTGAGAAAAAGGGATGTTCCCCACGCAAGGAATAGCCCGATGAAGAATTCGCGCGACAGCAGAGCAATTCATTGGGGTGAGCTATGGTAACGCCACAGTCCCCCCGCAATGAATGGCTCAACAGCAGCGTAGACCCCCAAATCTTCGCCCTCAACGTCCGCGTCCTCTGTGAGGACGCCCCCTACGCCTACCTCCTCTACGAAATTGACGCCGCCTCCGGCCGAGTCCACCCCGACGCCCAGTGGCTGTGGGCCAGAAAAAAATACAGCCACATCGAAGCTGGCGGCTGGTGGTGTAGTGGACTCGACCCCCTCGACAACTGGCAACCCATGCTGTGGGGCTGCTTCAAACCCAACCAGCCACGCCAAACCTTTGACCCCAAAGGCCAGCTCAAACCCATCAAATACGAGCATCCGCCCAAAACCCCCACCAGAGCCTTCTTCCTGCAAGTCCCAGACCGCATCTGGTCGAAAATCTCCCAACGCTACAGCGTCCCCATCACCGAACAAGACAAACAACACGGCTTCTGGCAATGGGTGTGGGCCAAAAACATTCCCATTATCATCGTCGAAGGCGCTAAAAAAGCAGGCTGTCTGCTAACCTTGGGCTACGTCGCCATAGCCATCCCCGGCGTTACAATGGGCGTCAGAACTAAGAACTCCTCAGGGCAGAAATGCAACCCCTATCTCATCCCAGAACTGCAACACTTCGCCACACTAGGACGGGAAATCTACATCAGCTTCGACCGTGACACCAAACGCCAAACCATCCAGAACGTCAACCGGGAAATTGACAAGCTGGGCCAGTGCTTCAATGCCGCCAAATGTCAGGTGAAAGTCATCAGCCTGCCTGGGCCTGAAAAAGGCGTCGATGATTTCGTAGTAGCCCGTGAAAGAGGCTCCGGAGCAGGGGAGCAGAGGAGCAGAGGAGCAGAGGAGCAGGGGGGCAGGGGAGAAAATACCATTAATTTTTACCCATCATCCCCATCTGGGGAGGATGGGGATGAAGATGCTTTCAGTGACCTCCCTTCTGCCAGAAACTTTACGTTCCAATCGAACCAGAGAGATATCCCATCTGGGGAGGAAGATGCTTTCAGTGACCTCCCTTCTGCCAGGAACTTTACGTTCCAATCGAACCAGAGAGATATCCCATCCGGGGGTGAGAATGCTTTCAGTGACCTCTACCAGGCCGCACAAGCCTTCTCATTTTGGCAAACTAGGGAATCTTGGAGACTAACTTATCCAGTCGCTTTAAAACTCTTCCAGCGCTATCTGGGAGAAATCCCTTATCCCGAATCCGGGTTAGTAGGCATCAAATCCCCCAAAGGTACTGGCAAAACCCAAGGTTTGATTGAGCTTGTCTCAGATGCCCTTGACACAGGCTCCCGTCGCGTGTTGATAATTACGCACAGGATTCAACTGGGCAGGGCAATCTGCGCTGCCTTGGGAGTCAACTACATCGACGAAACCAGAGACTCGCCTGAAGGTAAACTGTTCGGATACGGCCTTTGCATCGATAGCCTGCATCCCCGATCTCAAGCCCAATTCAATCCAGAAAACTGGGAGGGAGCGATCGTCATCATCGATGAGTGCGAACAAGTCCTCTGGCACGCCCTGAACTCTAGCACCTGCTACGAGAACCGGGTCGCTATCTTGCAAACTTTCCAAAAACTGATCCACAATGTCTTGACCACCGGTGGCTTAGTCGTTGCCCAAGATGCCGACTTATCCGACAAATCGATCGACTACTTGAAAGCGATCTCGGGTATTCAGATCGAGCCTTGGATTGCAGTCAACGAGTGGAAACCAACCAAGGGACGGGACGTCACTTTCTTCGCCACCAGCGACCCCGCACCGCTGTTTGCCCAGATGGAGAGAATTTTATCTCTTGAGGTCACTTGTTGCGATATCGACAGCCGCGCCGAATGTTGTCCCATCCAGCGACATAGCAGCCCCATCATGGTGGTGGAAGATTCCCAAAAAGTCAAGGGAAAATGGTCTTGTACCAACTTGGAAATCCAACTGAAAAAACGATTTCCTGTCTTACGAATTCTCAGGATTGATAGCGAGTCAGTAGCCAACCCCAACCATCCAGCTTATGGCTGCGTGGAGAAAATTAATACCATCATCCCAAACTACGACATTATCATTGCCAGTCCTACTATTGGCACCGGAGTTAGTATTAACATTCGGGGTAATTTTGTGGCGGTTTTCGGTATTTTTAAAGGAGCAATACCGGTTAATGATGCTTTGCAAGGTTTGGCGCGTGTGCGAGATGAAAATGTGCCTTGGTTTGTTTGGACTAAACAATTTGGCTTGGGTAAAATTGGCAACGGTAGCGCGAGTTATCGAGCGATTCTCAAATCTCAACAGAAAGTCATCAAAACTAATCTGTCTTTGTTGCAAGATGTAGACTTTGATATTGATTCTGCTTATGACCCGATTCACTTGCGAACTTGGGCAAAGATGGGGGCGAGAATTAATGCCGGAATGTGGGATTATCGAAAGATTATTTGGGAGCTTTTGAAAGCTGAAGGTCATCAAGTGCATCTGTGTCGCGAGAATGAATTGCAGCAACAGATTAGTTTTTTGCAAACGCTAGAAATAGCGGCTCACAATGCCGATGATTACGAACAAAAGGAGGAATTATCCGAACAAATCGTCAAACTAAAAGAAGAGTTAGACCAACTAGAAACAGAAGCGACTTGTCTTAGTGAAGAAGCCAAAGTTATCAGACAAGAAAACCGGATGACTTCGGCAGAAGCTGTTACAGTTGTCGAGCGGATTAACAAGTCTAAATACCTTTTGTTGAAAGACAAACGTTCTAAAACTCAGTTGGAACTAAATGCTGTTCGCAAATATCAACTGGAGGAAACTTATGGTGTGACCGTTACTCCGGAATTGGTATTAAAGGACGAAGACGGCTGGCTGTCTAAAATCCGCCTCCATTATTACCTGACTCATGATTCTGAATTTGTCAAGAATAGGGATAAAAATCACTTAACAGGACATCGGGAAAGGGGTAATGGAAAAGTTTGTCCGCAGGACTTGCGATTTATTACGGCTACTGTAGAAGCGCTTAAGAAATTGGGAATAACTTATTTTTTCACACCTGAAGTTGAGTTTAGAGGAATTGACTCAGAGGTGATAGAGTTTAGCAATCTCGTTAAGCAGTACAGTCAGGATGTGAAGGACTTTTTGGGGATAAATATCAATCCCAATGCTCCGCCAATGGAGGTGGTGCAGTATATCCTGGGTGTAAAGTTAGGGTTTACTCTCAAACGCATTGGTTTTGAACGGATAGAGGAACGTGACGCTTCTCTTAGAAGGAAGCGGGTGAGGGTTTATCAGTTCCAATTCCCTGATGATGGTAGAGAGGCGATTTTTTCGGCTTGGTACCAGCGGGATGTTGAAGCTGTGGAAAGGGTAGCTGAGGCGGCGAGTGTACGGGGTGGATCGGGGTCGGATAAATATATAGGGATATCAGGGGGTGTGTCTCCTTTGAGTGATGACCCTGCTGTTAGTGGATCGGGGTCTGATAATTTTATAGGGATATCAGGGGGTGTACCACAAGATACTGTTGACCCTGCTATTGGTGGATCGGGGTCGGATACATATATAAGTATCTCAGGGGGTGTACCACAGTCGAGCGATCTCCCAGCTCTTGAGGCCCAAGTGCAGAATGTGGAAAATGAACCATTGGAAGCGATGCTACCAACAGAAGGACAGGGGGAATCGGAAGATATCGCTGCCCCAACTGCCCCCGAAACAGCACCCGAATGGCTGAAAGTTGGCTCAGTGGTGAGGTTCTGTAGTGAGGTTGAGAAATATGTCGTTAAAGCTGTCTCATCAGGTACTCAGGTGATGGTGCGATCGCTCTTGTCTGGACTATTTACCCATACTTACGCACATCGCTTGCAACTGGCTGATGAGGGAACGGGATGATGAGTGGCGATGCCGCGTCTTTATCTCACTGAAACTGGGTACGACCGGACGGTTTAAAATCTTCTTGTGGATCTTAAGACAGTCCCAATTAGTATTATTTTATTCTCTAGCTTGAGTGACTCCACGGAATGATAGCCACTCCAAACTTCCCCATTATTCGTGTCAGCCAAGAAGCTTATGAACTCTCCACAAATGAAACGATGGGGAGCAAGTATAAGTTTTGGTTTGAACATGAAGAATTGGGTCTTTGTCTGTACAAGCAAGCCCGACAAAACATAGGCGAAGATTGGGCTGAAAAAGTAGCATCCCAGTTGTGCTTCCTCTTGGGACTCCCTCACGCTGTTTATGAACTAGCGGAAACTTGGGAAGGAAATCGCGGTGTCGTTTCCCCCTACTTTTTACCAGAAGGAGGGACGCTGGTTCATGGTAACGAACTGCTCACCCCCATCGTACCGAATTACCCCACCTCTGGAACTTATAGGGTCACACAACATACGATTAATATTGTACTAAGCGTTATCTCCGATGAGTCTGTGAATCTTCCTCTTGGTTGGACAGCAGCAGAAGGCATCGAAAGCGCAGTAGAAGTCTTTGTCGGCTATCTGCTGTTAGATGCCTGGATTGGCAATGGAGACCGTCACCACGAAAACTGGGGAATCGTAAGAAGTAAAGCCCCGTCTAATTCGATGGAAACAATTCACTTAGCACCCACTTTCGACCATGCCTCAAGTTTAGGTCGTGACCTGTCTGATGAACAAAGGCAGAAACGTTTAGTAGAAGCATATACAAACAAATGTTTCTCAGCATTCTATGAGAATATTGGCGACAAAAAGCCCCTGAGAACTTTTGATGTTTTTCAGCGAGTTGCTCATAGTTATCCTGAAGCTGCCCTGATGTGGCTGTCACGACTTAAAAGCATTTCAGAAGATAATACAGGAGAGATTTTTAATCGGATTCCTAACAATCGCATTTCGTCTATCGCAGCAGAGTTTGCCCAAAAAATTCTGGAGTTTAACCAAGACAAACTACTTACCTTGAGGAATTCACTACTTTGAATAAACCCAAAACACTATTTTTGGCTTGGCAAGACCCCAATAGCCGCTCCTGGTTTCCCATTGGTCGCTTAACTTTTGATGGAGCGATTTATCAATTTGTCTACACGCAAGGTGCTAAAGAAGCTCAAGAGAAATGTGGTTTTCAACCTTTGTTATCGTTTCCGCGCTTAGATGAGGTCTATACATCAACTCATTTATTTTCTGTATTCTCTAATCGGTTAATGCCTCGAAGTCGTCCAGACTACTCAAGTTTTATTCAATGGTTGAATATTCCCGAACATGAAGATGACCCGATTGCCATGCTAGCCCGCAGTGGTGGGCAAAGAGAAACAGATACACTTACCGTCTTTCCATGTCCTGCACCAGATGAAGAAGGACGATATCATCTTCACTTTTTCTCTCACGGACTGCGACATCTACCCCAATCTGCTATTGAGCGGATTAATCGCTTTGAGCCTGGGGATAAGTTATGGTTAGCGCACGAATTTCAAAATTCTTTTGATTCCCAGGGATTGACTCTCAATACAGAAGACCGCTACATCGTAGGGTATTGTCCGCGATACTTGAATAGTGAGATTTTTGAGCTTCTACGGAGGAATCCTCGTTTGGTAGAGGTGCGTGTAGAGCGTGCTAATCAACCGCCGACACCGCTCCAGTTTCGCTTGCTGTGTAACTTGACCGCAAGGTGGAGTGAGGAAAATCTTCCGTTTTCCGGTCTTGAGTATCAGCCTCTAATCGCTGACGCGGTAATTGCCATGCCCTGAAAGAGTTTCAGCAGATCTGCCGAGTACCAGGGTAATTACCGGTCTTG
This sequence comes from Planktothrix sp. FACHB-1355, assembly GCF_014748295.1. NCBI lineage: Bacteria > Bacillati > Cyanobacteriota > Cyanophyceae > Oscillatoriales > Microcoleaceae > Planktothrix > Planktothrix sp. FACHB-1355. The sequence goes on from NZ_JACJUP010000001.1 coordinate 64,295, forward strand.
TGTCACTCTAAGCACAGGAAAAATAGTAATCGGCTGGCCAAGTGCGATGTTGAATAGGATTAGAGAGCGTGGTTACTCAAGAAGCGAGAGTTTTTACGGTTACTCAACTGATACCCAACTGCGTCAATAAATAGTTCACCCGTTCATAAGCATCTCGTTGCAAGAATTCTCTCTCAACAGGGTCACTCAACTCCTCAAAATCAGAAACAAACACCGGGCCGATGTGTGAAGGCGAAGCGAACTTTTCAGCAATTTTGCTCAAACCTTCCCGCACCAAACCACGAGTGATATGAGGCTTAAACTCCTCAACCAAAGCATCTAAACCACCAGGATAATTGTAAAGGCAGAAATAAATATCCCAAGCATCCTTTTCCTTGAGACGGTCATAAAGAGCCATCCCTTTCATTACCAGAAAAGGCACAATAGAAGCCACCCGTAAAGACGCAGAATCTATTCCCCCCCCAGGCAGCGTTCCAGAAATCCTCACTTCTGTAAACAATTCAAAAGCCAGATCGCAACCTCGTGCTTTCCTAGCTCGGATATCCTGAATCTCCTGAGTCCGATGGCTTTTAGCACTACCTTCGTATTCACCCGCCAGGAAATCAACCTGTACGACAATCTCCCGGTCGTTCACCGTCACAGTCCGAGAAAAAATGAAAGGCTGTCTTCCCTCACGATACCCACGAGCCAACAGTAATTCTTGAATAGTTTTGTAGCCCGCCGCTTGTAAAGTCCGGTGATTAAGCGCGATATCGACATCAGTACTACCGATGTGTCGCTGTTGTGCCTCAGATAGCAGCAGTTCTGGCACCCAACCGCCGATAATGACAATCTCGTTACGGTACTCCCCCAAAATACGAACCAGTTCCAACAGCACCGATCTCGCTGCTTCTACTGCCATCTGGGTGTAATCGCGTTTGGCTACCATTGGGGCATGATTACCTGTTCTAAAAGTGCTTGCGCCGCCTCTTCCCCACGTCCCCTCATTTGGTAGAGGTCGAGATAAAGTTGGATTGGGGACACAACTTGAGTCCCATCAATATCTTGCGCCTGGTAAAAAACTCCCTCATCATAAGGTTGGAGCAAACTGACATTAGCACCGCTATTCACCGCTTTCAAATTTAGCTTCAGGGCCAACTTTTCCACCCCGTCAGCAACGTAAGCCATTACCCGTTGATATCGGACAACTGGGGCATATCTTGCCGCACCGGAAAATCCCGTTAAAGCGTAGCGAATCCCCGCATCGGAGCAGGTTTGTGCCAAAGTCGCTTCAATTTCCCCAACACTTTTGAGGGAATAAAAGTCAAATACCTGGTGGCGGCGATAGTCGTAGTGTTGCCGAAAGTCCGATAGAAGCAAACAAGGCTCGCGCAACCAAAACCCATCGGGGCTAGTCTTAATTAACTCCCTAGAGGCGAGCAACTTCTTAATGTTAGACACTTGTCCCAGGCTGACTGCGGCTTCAACGCTTAAGTCCTGCACCTTCCACGCTTTTTGCGGTGAGTTAAGTAGAACTCTTAAGATTCGCTCGGCTTTAGGAGAGTAAAGCGATCTCAGATCCCGTTTTTCATTAAATGGGTTGGGCTTCCCCTCTTTTTGAATGTAGACCTGCCCAAAGCACAGGCGACAGTTCCCTGCTAAATCCACATAGCCGATATCTTCTTGAGTACAAATTTCCGCAGATCTTGGGGAAATGTAAGGAGCGATGAACACGCCGTAGGCTCCCGGAATTGCCCCCACACTGCGAAATAGCTTGTTAGCAGAAGAGCGGGCTTGCAGCGGCTGACCGTTCGGTTTGACATCGACTACTAGCGGCACATCATGTGTCGGTAACTTCAACGTCGCCTGAAATTCAGGACTTTTCTGCTCTTTTTCTGACTCTTTCTCTAGAAGCTCTACCTGCACAAAGGGAATCTCCTGCAAACAAGCACGCAGAGCCGCAAAAGCTTCTTGTTCTAAATTGGGTATTTTCATTGTTAAAGCTATTTTCAGCAATTGCTGAAACTAACTTATTTAGTGAAAATTATAGCAGAAGGCAAATGGGTTCTGACGCATATTTGGTGAAAGAGGAAAAAGGCTGGGCAGCAGGCGTGGGAGATTGAGCCAATAATGTCTAGATAGATATCTAGACGGCGTAATCAGGTTTGTGGGGTGAGATGTGGTGGTGTAATAGGTAAGGTATGCTCTAGAGCGCCAGTCCAGTAGAAGAGGTTGACAAAAAGCGCTCTTTATGGTGGGCTAGAAAAAACCTCTCGCTCACCACTCAAGAGTCAAGCGATGCGTCCACCAATATGGAATCCCCCCATCGAGTTATCCCCACAAGAGCAAATTATCGCCAAACGCATCCGTGCGGCTAAACTGTTCTTATTTGTAAGAAAAATTCGTCACCAACTATTCGATCAAGAACTTCAACAAGAACTCTCAGGTCTGTTTAAAGACAGTACGGTAGGAAAATGCCCGCTCGCACCAGCACAGATTGCTTTAGCAATTATTCTGCAAGCTTATACAGGAGTTTCAGATGATGAAGCGATCGAAGCAATGGTAATGGATCGACGATGGCAACTGGTACTAGATTGTATTGACTGCGAACAAGCACCGTTTGGCAAAGGAACATTAGTGAGGTTTCGCGCAGCTTTAATCGCTAAAGGTGGCGATCGGCGTCTGATTGAAAAAACCATCGAAATTGCAAAAAAGACCCAAGGATACAGTGAGCGTTCCTTAAGAGCCGCGTTAGATTCAAGCCCATTATGGGGAGCGGCGAGAGTGGAAGACACTTATAACTTATTAGGTCATGCACTTAAGAAAGCGTTAGAAATAATTGCCAGTCACACGCAGCAAGATTTGGAATCGATCGCAAAAAAGGCTGGCGCAGAGGTGATAACTAATAGCAGTCTCAAAGGAGCATTAGATATGGATTGGGATGAACCATCAGCCAGAGAACAAGCATTAATAAAAATTCTCCAAGCCCTCAATCAAGTAGAAAATTGGATAGAAGAACAATCTGAAATTGAACAACCAACCAGGGAATTGGCACAAAAAAGTTTAGAGGATGCACGACAAATAGAGGCACAAGATATAGAAAAGGGAGAAGATAGTTGCCCAAAGTTACGTCAGGGCGTAGCTCCTAATCGCCGGATAGCGATTGAAGACCCGGAGATGCGACACGGACGAAAAAGCCGTTCACAAAGGTTTGATGGCTATAAGCGTCACATCCTCAAAGACTTAGATCTAGGAATGGTGAGAGCCGTAGGAGTGACACCTGCAAGCTGCAGCAGAAGCTAGTGTTACTTCTGCAATTGCGCTCGATTTAGAATCTCAACAAGTTACTTTAGAAGAATTACATATCGACCGCGCTTATTTGACAAGCCATTGGGTAAAAGAACGTTCATCAAACTTGACAATTATTTGTAAATCTTGGCGAGTACGTAATGGGAATTTTTTTAATAAAACAGCTTTCAATCTAGACTGGGAGAATCAGTTAATTCGTTGTCCTAATGGGATAAGCATCCCATTTATAGAAGGAAAAATTGTTCGCTTTCCTCAACTGCAATGTCAGACTTGTCCAGTGCGTTCTCAATGTACAGCTAGTTCTAAAGGTCGTACTATTTCCATTCATCCAGATGAGTCTTTATTGCAGGAATTACGTCAACGTCAAACCACTGCATCTGGTCGCCAGAAATTAAGAGAACGAGTCAGCGTAGAACATAGCTTAGCTCATATTGGTCAATGGCAGGGAAAACAAGCTCGCTACTTGGGACTGCGTAAAAACCTTTTCGATCTTCGCCGCATGGCAGTTGTTCATAATCTTCATGTTTTGGCTCGAATTTTTACGGAACATCAACCGATATCTGCTTAACTAAAAAAATATCTTCAGTTTAATAGATGGTTTTATTCTGATAAGAAACCTCTTTTGTCAAGCGCAAGAAAGAGGCTGGAATTTTGTTTTGTTAATTTTACTCTCGCTCAGTTACGCCTTGACTCTTGAGTGGTGAGCGAGAGGTTTTTTCTAGCCCAACATAAAGATCACTTTTTGTCAATCTCTTCTACTGGACTGGCGCTCTAGCACTTGACCGAAAACTCTATCCATAAGTGTCGAGTTTCAGGATGATTGGGTTCTTACGCGGTTCTTACGCGATTTTGGTGAAGAGAAGCAATAAGCCAGAAGCTATACATGGTAAGGGATAGAGGGATGTAGTACCCTTGATAAGAAAAAGTAGAAGTAATCCGTTGAGGCAGCATTTTTGGAAAATTGGCACTCAGATTACCAGGTAGAAACAGCCAGGAGAGAAGCTTGCCGGATGTAGTATGAGCAGAGAAGGAAAAACCACCGCAGAAGCGATCGCAAAAAAGTAAAAATTCAGGGGGCGACGAAGTCGCTAAAGAGGTTGCTGTATAAGGCTTATGGCTCTTAATCCTCGTCGATAAAATGACTTCTTATTGCCAATAAAATTTAGCATTTCCTGTACCCATAACTGGCAGGACTGAAAAGCAATCAGCCAGGTTTCCCCATATAAACCTATCCAAAAATTACTATGTCTTCTTCTATTTCTACCTTTTTCTGTCGGACGACAAACGTATTCTTGTTGTCCTTGTAAAGAAGTTCTTTTTCCTTGCAACCAGGCTGAAGTCATGGCTAAAGCTATTAAGAGAATTAAGCGAATTAATTTATCAGGCGAGGCTTTGGAACCTTCTAGATTATATCCTCCGGTTTTACAATCTTTAAACATTGCTTCTATACCATAACGTTGTTGATAGATGTGAGTAGCACTTTTGCCATCGGGGAGATTAGTTAATAAATACAACGGCTCTTTCTCCTGTTTACCTTTATACTTTCTCTTCCAGTAAGCCGCTAAATTAAAACGGTTAAAGCCTTTCTTCTGAGTTAAGCTAATCTGGGGATAAAAAAGCCGAATTCCTGGTTGAATAGGGATACTACTTAACGGCTGAAATTGCTGTCTTTTTTCTCTAAATGTTGTGTCACATTTTTGGCGAAGCACAAAGCTAAGATGTTGACGATGTAGCCACTGTGCCAGTTCTATGCTATGAAACTCTCTATCCCCAATGAGCACTAATTTATATTTCTTTAATAGCCGAATTACCGGACGTAATACTTGCTTTTGTTCGGCTATATTACACGCCCCCTTTTTATCTAACAATGTCCAGAATATGGGAAAAGCTCTTTTTTGGTAAATGGCGCTAACCATCAATACATTATTTTCTCGCCATTGGGTTCGGTCGATAGCAATAATTAGTTGAGTTCCGGTCTTGATTTGATGGAAAATAATCTCTCTAATCAAAGGGAACCACAGAGCTAGTATACTTAATGAACCGAGGGATAAAAAACGTTGAATGTGGCGACGACGACTATTTTCTAAAATTGGCAATGGTAGATTGGCTGCCAGTCTTTCTAGTCGTACTTGTTTTTGGGATTGTAGCAACCATACCAGCATTTTTAGAGTAATTAATTGTGCTGGCTTGAGATATCTTTCCAGGTATTTTTGATAAAATGATGGCAACATTATAGCTTCGGTCTTGTGTTCATAACGAGACCGTTCCTTTTTACCACAACTTACAGCGCTTTGCGCTGTTATGAGGTACAGTAGCAGCAACGAGCAAACCAATTTCTCAAATGTTGAGGATTGATTAAATGGAGAGCTACCTTGATGATTCTGTCAACCATCAAGGTGTTAGTGGGAGCGAATTTACGTAAAAAAGATTTAAGTTGTGACCACCAGAGTTCAATGGGATTAAAATCTGGAGAGTATGGGGATAAACAAATAACACTCGCACCTACAGCTTGAATCATAGGCTCAATAGATGCTAATTTATGGGCGGGTAAATTATCCATGACTACTACCGCTCCCGGCCATAACTGAGGACATAAAAACTTAGAAATAAATACAGCAAATGCTTGGCCATCCATTGAGTCATTCATTGTCATTAATGCCAGGACTTTATTAATACTAATTGCGCCAATAGCTGTCACTTTAGCAGCGCGATAAAATGGTTTTAGTTCGGTGGCTCTTGTGCCTGGATAGGAACGAGCATGAGTTCTCGCTAACCCAAGTAGAATGCCTGTTTCATCCAAAAATACGAGATTTTCTGGCTCAATATGTTTGATTGAGTCCCAATACTCAACTCTCAATTTTCGGACTCTTTCTGTCGCCGCTTGGCTGCTGTACCAAGTTTTTTTTTGCGATTTAACCCTAATTTTTGCAAATAGCGGCACATGGCCGACTGACTCACCCAATTTCCGGTTTTAGAAGCAAATAATTCACATAATTCTGCTAATGTTGCATCTGGATGTTCTGCTACTAATGCTTTGACTTCTGGTTCCGCATTGGTCAGGTGGCTAAATTGTGGTTTTCCCGTTTGTTTGGGCTGTAAATTTCCTTCTGTTCGTTGAAGATTCACCAACTTTTGGACTAAACTTGTACTGACAGCAAATTGGGTAGCTACTTTCCTGATTGACATCTTTTCTACCAAATGGGCTATCACTATTCTTTTGCGGAACTCAACCGAATACGCTTTCATTACCTTTGGCTACGAAGTGATATTTTATTGTATCTCATAACAGCGCAAAGCGCTGTAATACTTTTTTCTCTATATAGAGCCAGTTCTCAATAAGCCAGGGATTTTTCGGCAGGGGTTGAAAGCTCCAAAACCTCTGCACATGCTGCTTTGGGGGCGCTTGTCGCCCCCTGAAAAGTAAAAAACCAGATAAATGAGAAAAGCTGTCAACAAACATTCAAGAAAGCAAGAGAAAACGACGTTGAAGTAAAGGTAAACCAGCACGACCATACATTTGACGCTTAAGCATCTTGAGACGATTAACCTGTCCCTCAACCTGACCATTACTGGTAGAGAGTTCAGGGGGCGACCAAGCCGCTAGAGCGGCTGCTCTATAAGGTTTATGGCTCTCAAGCCTCGTTGATAAAATAACTTTTTATTTGCAATAAGACTCAGCATTTCTTCTACCCATAACTGGCAGGACTGGAAAGCAGCCAGCCAACTTTCTCCATATAAGCCTATCCAAAATTTACTATGTCGTCTTCTGGTTCTACCTGTTTCTGTCAAACGACAAACATATTCGTGTTGCCCTTGTAGTTGAGTTCTTTGACCATGCAACCATGCCGAAGTCATGGCTAAAGCTATTAAAAGAATTAATTTGATTAATCTGTCAGGTGATGTTTTAGAATCTTCAAGATTATAGCCTCCAGTTTTACAATCCTTAAACATCGCCTCTATGCCATAACGTTGCTTGTAGATCTGAGTAGCACTTTTCAGGTCGGAAAGATTAGTTAACAAATACCAAGGCTCTTTTTCCTGGTTACCTTTATACTTTCTCTTCCAATAAGCAGCCAAATTAAAGCGGTTAAAACCTTTTTTCTGAGTCAAACTAATATTTTGATAAAAAAGCCGAATACCTGGTTGAAGAGGAATACTGCTTAACGGTTGAGATATTTGTCTTTTTGATCGAAAAGTTGTGTCACATTTTTGACGGAGTATAAAGCTGACCTTGTTACGGTGTAACCATTGCGCCAATTCTATACTATGAAACTCCCGATCTCCAACGACAACTATTTGATATTTGTTTAACAACCGAATTACTGGACGTAATACTTGCTTTTGCTCTGCGAGGTTGCAAGCTCCTTTTTTATCTAACAATGTCCAAAATACTGGAAAAGCTCTTTTTTGATGAATGGCGCTGACCATCAAAACATTATTATATGACCATTGGGTTCTATCAATAGCGATAATTATTTGAGTTCCCACTTTAATGCGATGGTAAATAATCTCTCTAATTAAGGGAAACCAGAGTGCAAGTATATTTAATGAACCGAGAGATAGAAAACGTTGAAGGTGGCGACGGCGACTATTTTCCAATATGGGTAATGGCAGAGTAGCCGCCAGTCTTTCTATTCGTACTTGTTTTTGGGATTGTAACAACCACACCAGCATTTTTAAAGTAATTAATTGTGCTGGTTTCAGATATTTTTCCAGGTATTTTTGGTAAAATGATGGCAACATTTTTGATGTGGTCTTGTGAACATAGCGAGACCGTTCCTTTTTATCACAACTTGATACTTTTTTCTCTACCTAGAGCTTGTTGTCAATAAGTCGGGAATTTTCTGGCAGAGGTTAAAGCTTCAAACGCCTTCATTGTCTTGGTTCGGGGGCGCTTGTCGCCCCCTGAAGGTAGAGAGAGTCAAAGCAGCTTTAACAGCTTGATAGTCCTGGACAAGACCGTTTGCGAAGCGAACCAAAGGAGAGAAAGAGCAATCAGTGGCCTGTTGCAACCAGGCATCCAACAAATGATGCTGTCGCTGACGCACAAGAGCCGCAAAATCCTGAACCAACTCGATCGCTGGTGCAACATCCGGCTGTTGAGACAGCAATGAGAGCAGTTGTTTTTCATCAGCAGACAAAGAATCAGACAGACGAAAAACCAAAAAAGCAGCCTGTCGGGGAGTCAGAGGTGGCAGATGGCGATCGCGCAACGGTGGAACTGAGCGAATTGGAGCCAGACGACGCACAGGAACACCATTACTCAAATCGAGCCGTTGAAAAAAACGGCAAACAGTCATGTAGCTACCCTTGTAACCAAGTTGTTGAAGTTGAGTAAACAAAGCTATCCATTAATCGCAAATAACTTAACAAAGCTAGCAAAAAAACTTAACAATTTGAGCGGTGGAAAAGCGCAATTTCTGGTTAAAAGAGGGGAGTCAAAGAAGTGTTAGGCCAATGTTGGTTACAAAAGTTAAAGATTAGGTTCTCAGAGGCAGCAATTCTTATGTAGGGTAAAAAGGTGTAGAAGGACATACTGTACATACAAAAAATGAAAGCAAGAAAAGCAAATTAGTTGTGAAGAAAGAGGGAGAAAATAAAAGTAAACGAAGCCGATTAAGGGGTGATATAAAGAGGTTTAAGAAAAAAGCGATATGCCTGGGACAGGCTAACGCGATTGCTAAAAAAAATTAACAGACAGAATGCAGGAGGGCAAACAGAGAGAAAATAAAAGAAATGAAGTCAGGGGAAAAACAGAATGAGTTGGGCAGCCGCCGAATTAAAAACCGCCAAACTAGGAAACAAACGTCGCAACCAGCGGTTAATCAAAATAGTAGAAGACCTAGCCAGCAAACCATCATCAAGCATACCGCAAGCCTGTCGAAATGCCGCCGCAGTCCAAGCCGCCTACGACTTCTTCTCCAACCCAAGAATCAAAGCATCAGCCATCATAGCAGCCCACAGAGAAAGCACCATAGAAAGAGCATTAGAACACCCCTTAGTACTAGCCATACAAGACACCACAGAACTAGACTACAGCCATCATCGCCACAAACAAGGGTTAGGCCCAATAAGTAATTCAAAAGCCAACGGATTAAAACTACACTCAGTTCTCTGCGTCAGTGATGAAGGAGTACCATTAGGACTACTACCTCACGGGGTGACAACCCCGTCAAAACATTGATAAAATAAAGGACATAGCCCTTAGACCCCTCTGAAAAAATGGTAGTTTATTGCGCCTGATTCTCATTAATTCAGTAATAACATCTTGACAAAATTCCATGCCAATTACCCAACATTGACCATATAATCCTATCCAAAAACTACTATGACGACGTATCGATCGCCCGCGCTCAGTTAACCTACCCACATATTTCTGCACTCCCATTGTCTTGATTCTTTGACCTTGAATTACAGCACAAGTGTAGGCGATCGCTATTAATAATATTAAACTACTCAAACGCCGATTGTTAGCGTGACTTTTCTCTAAGTTATAACCCCCAGTCTTACAATCTTTAAACAAAGCTTCAATCCCACTCCGACATTTGAAGATATCGACCGATTGTTTTAAAGTGCCGACATTAGTCAAAAGATACCAACCTTCGTCCTCCTGTTTTCCTCTATATTTTCGTCGCCAATAACCAGCGATATCCAAAGTCCCAAAACCTTTTTGTTTGGTGAATTTTGTATCGGCTAAATAAAAGCTAGTTCCCGGCACTAAACCCATGTCAGATAAGCGAATGTAATCAGAGTTCTCCTCTTGGATATAGCGCCCTTGTTTCACTCTAAAAATAAACTTTACTTGTCTCTGACAGAGCCACGATGCGAGCTTGACACTACCAAATTCCCGATCGCCTAACACAATCACTTCATAATCTGATAGCAACTCTAACACAGGAGTGAGTAGAGCTTTTTGTTCGTCAATATTACTACATCCTCTTTTGTCCAGCAATTGCCAGTATAAGGGGATACTTCTGTTTTCCCAAATTAGGCTGACCATAAATACATTATGCGCTCGCCACTGCGTTCTATCGATCGCAAGTTTCTTCATGTTGAGATTTGTTAAATTTAGCTTGTAAAATTTCTTTAACAAGTGGAAACCACAGGCTTTCTATGTTCAGGGAGTCTAATTTCAGAAATCTTTGTAGGCTACGCCTGCGACTCTCAAATTAAATCGGATAAGGCCAAAAAGAAGCCAATAATTCAATACTAACTTGTTTATGGCTCTGCAACAGATATACCAGAGCCTTGAGCGTATGGTATTCTGCCGATTTGAGTTGTTTTTCTAGATGGTTTTGGTAAAATTGAGGAAACATAATTATGTAGATGGGGACACTTAAACAATGGAAACCCCATCTTTTTTTAGCTCAAGTTGGCCAAATCCGCCACCGGTGGGGCTTTTGACGGGGTTGTCACCCCGTCAGGACTACTACATCAACAAATGTGGGCAAGAGAAAAGAAAACCAACACCACCAAAAAACCCGAAACCACCAAACCAACCGAACCCAAAGAAAGTAAACGGTGGACAGAAAGCCTAGAAATCACCCAAAACGCCATCCCCTCCCAAGTAAGAGTAGTCACAGTAGGCGACCGAGAAGCAGACATATACGAACTATTCGCCCAACCCAGAAGAATCGGTTCAGAATACTTAATCAGAGCCTACCAAAAAAGGTCAGTCAAAACAGCAACCACCCAAACCGAAGTAGAAAAACTCCCACAAGCCATCATCAAAACCAAACCAATCGGACAACTAACCATCTCATTAAAACGCACAACCAAACGGCAACCTCGCCCAGCCAAATTAACCATAAGAATCGCCACTTATTTACTACAACCCCCAGAAAGGCATCCCCAACAAAGCAACCTAAAACCAATCAAAATTCAAGTTATACTAGCCCAAGAAGAAACGCCCCCACCCAAGGAAAAACCAATCAAATGGTTATTAGTAACTACCCTACCAGTAACCGACTACCAACAAGCCTGCTTATGTTTAAAATGGTATTCATACCGTTGGCTAATCGAGCGATACCATTACACCCTAAAAAGCGGCTGTAACATCGAAAACCTGCAACTAGAAACAGCCAAAAGAATTGAAAGAGCCTTAGCCACATACGCGATCGTAGCATGGCGGCTATTATGGCTGACATATCAAGCTAGAAACAACCCAGAAACACCAGCCACACAAGCATTTCAAAGCCACGAATGGCAAGCATTGTATCCCACATTCCGCACCCTCAACTGTCCCAATCGGAAATTACGGAGAGCAAAAAGCAAAGCTTGAATAAAAAGAGACATCCTTACTCAAAAAAGACATCTGATCCGTGATGAATCCTAAAAAATGGGGTAAAAACCTATTCTCAATAAGGAGCAATAAGCATGAGAGGCAGATAAATTGGTGTTAGATAAATAAATCAAGATATGAAATCCATGAACCATAAATCAAATTAATAAATTGAAGTGAGAAAGCGAGATTTTTGACATAGTAACAGAGCGCTATTAATCAAAGCGAATAGCGCTGGATTATGGGGATAATAAAGCAATAGAGAGCCTAATTAAATTAAGTGACTAATTTATAGTAAGGGAGACAATCTTCTGGTAATAGATTCAGAATAAAATCTCGCGATTGATTCCAATTAGAAACCTGTGTTTCTTGATTAAATAGCACTAAATGAATAGACTGGAAGCATTGAAATATCCACCTTAAAGTGGGACGGTCAGTAGCTTTACCCAACTGATTTTTAATCGTTGATTTAGACTCTTGTAAAGCGGTTCGGATTTGTCTTTGAGCCAGTGTATAAACCAGCAAGCATAAACCCATAATCATGGCTAATGATTCAATTCTCTCCGGGCTTTTGAGAAAGATACTATCTGCAAAAAATAAGGGGTCTTTCAGAAAACCAAATCCCCTCTCACATGATTGCTGAGCTTTATACTCACTCAGCATTGTTTCATTACTAAGCACACTTGAATCTAAAACATTTGTCGCAATAATGAAACGCCCTGCGCTCAGAATCTCCGGGTTAATTTTACTTTCACTTTTGGATAATGTAGCTGAGATTTGGTAAGATTTTATTGGCGGCTTATCTGGTTTATTTGCTGTGATTTCAGTAACTTTACTGTCCTCAATCTGGTGATATTTAAACGTCTTTGATAGTTTGGCTAATGCCTTGACTGCATCAGCTTCACAAGCAAATTTTTCGGTCGCTAACTGTTTCAATTCATTTAGGACTTTTGATTCTGCCTTCCCAATTTTTTGGAAGAGCTTACGCAGGTCTGATTCTTTTCTAGATTCGCTCTCTACGACCAACCATCTTTGCTCTATTCCGGCATAAGTTACTGTTTTTTCGACAAATCTGTATCCTTCTAAGTTACTAGCTATCAATTCTGATTCTGGTAATGTTGATATTAATGATTGGGCTGTTTTTATACTTAAAGGTACTCGACACAACCAGCGCAAATCTAACATCAATTTAAGATTTGATTCGGTATATAAAGCGCAGTCTGCTACGATGAGACTATCAACTTCTATTTGGTTTCGGTAATCTACTGCTATTTGTCCAAAACATGATGAGTCGGCTTGGTTTCCCGATGCTAATTTTAAGAAGATTGGTATATCTCCATCTCCCGAACATATTAGTTCGATGATAAATTGTTTTAAATCTGGTCTGTGGTCGCGGGAATAACCGTAGGTGAGCCTAATTTCTTTGGGGGATTTTACTCCTAATTCTTCTGACTCTTGGGTATTGACTGCTTGTTGACGAGCGAATACTACTTCTGGTAAGCTGGTATTGTATTCTCCATGTACGTGCATTGATGATGAATCTAAATGTGATGATAATAAAGATACGTTAAACTTTTTGATGGCATTTAAAGCGATGTTTAAAAATATTCCATCTAGCCCTTTGATAAATAGTTTATCCATCACTCTCCCCAATTTATCATCGTTGAGATATTCTGGTTTGACTCCGGCTCCTATTAAATGTTCACAGGCGATTGTTTCAAAGAATTGCGGAAACATATATAAAGGTCTAGATACAAATCCTAACCCGTTTAAAATCATGGCTTTGACTGTATGACCTGGACTGACTTTTTCTGCTTTCTCTTCACCGATTAATTCATTGATTGTTTCTACTAATCCAATGGCGTCTATGATTCCTGCTACTATTCCTAAATGGTCTATGTTTTGAATCTCTATCTCTTTATTTATTAACATCTCCACATTCTCCACAACTGCTGTGGCTATTTTCCCATTTTTATCGTTGTGATAAATTAATTTTTTTAACTCTTTTGTTGCCTATGATAGTTTTCCTTATTTTGCCCTCCTTACGATCGAATTTACCTTTCTACTTTCTCTGCTTAATGCCACTAATTATCATTTAGCTTCTTTACTCCGCTTCTGCTTTAGTTCATCTGTACTATTCAATCGCCTTTTTGTTGATGTGTGACAGTTGAGGGTGCGGAATGTGGGTTGTATTGCATAACCCACCAAACATCAAAGCCACCATCAGAACCACCCACCCTGCAAGAATGCGTACTGTGGATCGCAAAACTAGGAGGATTTTTAGGTCGTAAAACAGACGGAGAACCAGGCGTAAAAACAATTTGGCTCGGAATGCGATCGCTACACGACATCGCACAGTTTTGGTTAATAGCTTATACAGAAAACCCTTAAAAAGTCAAGAGACTTAATGTAAATATTGATGCGATAAAAGTATGGGTAGCCAGCCAAGAATTATTGTGTACAGGCAGCGATAAATTAACAAGCTGCCAGTCAAAGTCAAAACAAACAACTTAGCGAGCGATGTACATAAAATTATCATTTTGTGTACAGAAGATTTGTCTACCCAGAATGAGACGCAAAAGCGATAATCTGCTCGTGACTCGCTAAGCGATCGCTCGATGGTACAAGAGTGCGATCGCATAAAAATCGAAAAATTTACTCCCAAAAGAAATTAATCAAATAGAAGTCCTTAGTGTCTGGGACAAAGCTAATCCATACTGAATGCTCTAAGCAGTTGTAAGCAAGGCATAAATTCCAACTTCTTGGACGATCCAATTTAAATGTGGAAAAACTTACCAGGAGATCACCTGCTCAATTTTGATCCCAGCACGACCCTTACCAGTATTGTGGCGTTCAGTCAGACCATGATGAGAATTATGACGATTAACCAACAGTTCATTCTCAGCTAAAAAGCGTTTAACAGCATCACGATTACAACCAGATAAACGTTGCAAAGAAGATTGATTAATCGCCCATTTTTGATGTTTATTAGTAGCAGAATAATCATTAAAATGAATCATGGCAATCAAACAACGCCGCAACTTTTCAGAAGCAGCACCTCGCGTGCGAAAAAGTTTCAACTCATCACTGGTCAAAGAAGACCAGTCGCCATTAAAATCAAAGTCAGAAGCAGATTTGTTTGGAGGATCAACAGACTCATTGTTAGCAGATAGGTAAATAGGATAGGTCGAGTAGTAACGTTTAGAAATTACTTCTAGCCAGCAATACTTATCTTCTCTATAACTACTCCACCAAGAGAAAGTATCATCAGTTGTTACAGGAATAGAAGGCACCAGAAAATCTGCAAAAATCTCCGAAATATCTTGGGTTTCTTCAGGCCAGTAATTAGCATCCCACTCATCACCAAGTTCAAAATCTGGGGGAAGTAAGTATTCAAGACCTAAGCCAGACCAATAGATTTCAGGATGAACAGAAAAATCAAAAGATTGGGTCGGATTCGGATATAAATCATCATATAAATCTTGCCACATACAGCCACGTCAAGCTCGACCATATTTAGCTAGTAAGCTGGTAAAATAATTATCAGTTTCGTTAGTTAAATCAATTTGGTTCTGATAGCACTCATCAAGAAAATCCAGTTCATCAATTAAGTTTATAAGTTGGGCTTGTCTGAGGTTGTCTCGGTAATCTCGAACAAATTTGTGAGCGCCTCTTTCAGCTAAGTATTGATAAAATTGTTCATATTCAATAGCCGCAAAACGGTCTAAATAAAAAGCACCGAATTGATATCCCGAGATTTCAAAAATTAAAGGAAGTTGCGCTGCGGGGCTAAGAACATTTACTTCATAAGTGGATTCACCTTGATTGTTGTCGAATAACAAGGTAGATGTCCTCGTTAACAGGCTAAATGTCCGGGGGAGGAAAGACCTGAAACGAAGGGACAGCAATTGTTTGAGGCCGGAGAGCGCTCTCCAACGCAGAATTAACAGGCTCAGTGTCCGAAAATTTTCACCAAAATTAACACGTTAAATGTCCGGTGCAAGAGTAGAGTAAGTAAGAGGGCGGGCACAGAAAGAGAAAAGTCAAAGACTGACCCCCAAGGACAGGCAGTG
Source organism: Planktothrix sp. FACHB-1355 (assembly GCF_014748295.1). NCBI lineage: Bacteria > Bacillati > Cyanobacteriota > Cyanophyceae > Oscillatoriales > Microcoleaceae > Planktothrix > Planktothrix sp. FACHB-1355. The sequence continues at coordinate 79,937 of NZ_JACJUP010000001.1, forward strand.
ACAGAATCCTTATCAACAGAGGCAAAACTTGGGGATGAAAATAGGTGGGAATGTATTTCGCCCCAGATGTGGTCGAGTATGAGTGAACCCGAACGCCAACGAGTAAGGCTGATTCAAGAATTGAGCGCACAGCAGCATCAGCAGCAGTATGGGCAGCGAATGCGATCGGTAGCGGCACAACTAGGGATAACAGAACGCAGCGTAAGACGGTTGGTGCAAAGGTATCGAGAACAGGGAATCAGCAGTCTGATACCCCAACCACGACGAGATCGCGGTCAAGCCAAAATCTCTCTTGAGTGGCAGAAATTTATAGTTCAAACGTATCAAGAAGGGAATCGCGGCTCCAGAGCGATGACCCCATTGCAAGTGGCGGTGCGAGTAAAAGTGCGGGCGCAAGAACTAGGAGTAGCAGAATATCCAAGTCACATGACAGTGTATCGGATATTGAAGCCGTGGATGGAAAAAGCGCAACAACCAAAACCCTCGTTGGGGTGGAAAGGGTCGCGCTTGCTGGTAAAAACACGGGAAGGACTGGAAATCGCAGTGGAGTATAGCAACCAAGTATGGCAGGCAGATCACACGAAAGTTGATGTACTGGTGGTTGATTCGTTGGGAGAGATTCTAGGGCGACCGTGGTTAACGATAGTAGTGGATACGTACTCGCGGTGCATCATGGGAATGCACATTGGGTTTGACGCGCCAAGTGCAGCCTTAGTGTGTCTGGCATTGCGTCATGCGATATTGCCCAAGCAATACAGCAGTGCATACGAATTGAAGCAGAGTTGGGGTACGTATGGCTTACCACGGTATTTGTACACCGATGGCGGCAAAGACTTTCGGTCGCAGCATTTAGAACAGGTGACAATGACACTGGGAATCGTGCCATGCCTGCGACGCCAGCCATCAGATGGAGGAATCGTAGAGCGACCGTTTGGGACATTCAATCGAGAATTCTTTTCCAGCTTGCCAGGGTATGTCAGCAGTGATGTGACGACGCGATCGCCAGTAGCCGAAACAGAAGCGTGTTTGACATTAGTGCAATTAGAGCGACTGCTGGTGCGCTATATAGTAGACCACTACAATATAGCGCTGGATGCGCGGATGGGCGATCAAAGCCGAATCGGGCGTTGGGAAGCCGGAAGGATGGCGCAACTTGAGTTATTAGGCGAACGAGAGTTAGATATGTGTCTGATGCGGCGCGATCGCCGTGTAGTCTACCGTAGTGGATACATCCAGTTTGCCAATCTAACCTACCAAGGAGAACATCTAGCAGCTTATGCAGGAGAATCAGTCATCGTTCGCTACAACCCCCGCGACATCACCACAATATATATCTATCAACATCAAGATGGCAAAGAAGTATTTGTAACTCGTGCCCATGCAGTGGGATGGGAAACAGAAACACTCTCATATTCAGAAGCACAAGCAATCAGCCGCCATAGAAGAGAAGCAGGCAAAGCGATTAGCGATCGCTCAGTGTTAGAAGAAGTAAGATCTCGCGATGCAAGCGTCAAACACTTAAAACGCCAAAAGCAGAAAAAGCCCAATACAGATGCAATTGTTTCATCAACTGACACCAACAAGATCCCAACCAAGCAAGCCGGAGACTCTATCCAATTAGCAGACAATGAGACACCCAAACCGAAAAGGTCAGTTCCATACGTGCGTGTCTATGACTACGAACAACTCAAACGAGAGGCAGGCTGGTGGTAAAACAGGATGAGATGTCCATTATTGTTCCATGTCCCAATCCCAAAATCGATCCGAAAGTGCAACTGTCCATCGATCGACTGCAAAGTCACTCCTTTGTAGAAATCGAAGCAGTGCAACAGTTTCACGCCTGGTTAGATGATAAACGTCACTGTCGGCAAGCCTGTCGGGTGATCGGAGACTCGCGTACCGGAAAGACCCTGGCCTGTGATACTTATCGCTGGAAAAATGCACCAAAACAACTCAGTGGAGATGCACCGATCGTACCAGTGATCTACTGGCACGCGACCACGGAAACGGGACAACGCGAATTGTTCGAGCAATTATTGGAGTGTTTAAAGTATCGAATTATACGAGGAACGCTTTCAGAGTTGCGCCAAAGGGTTTACCGACTCTTGAAAGCTTGCCAAGTCGAGATGATTATCCTCGATGAAGCACATCGGCTGCGTCCCAAAACCTTCTCCGAAGTGCGAGACATCTTCGATTTGCTTGGTATTGCTGTAGTGCTAGTCGGAACCGATCGCTTAGATGCGGTGGTGCGGCGGGATGAACAAGTACATAACCGCTTCATGGCCTGTCATCGGTTCTATCGCTTTGATAGTCAGACCCTAGAAGACACTACCGCAATATGGGAAGAGTACGTCTTAAGATTACCGCAGCCCTCTAACCTAACCAGTGCAGCGATGCAAAAGATACTAGGAGCATCGACTCGTGGTTATCTAGGTGCATTAGACGAGATTTTGCGAAGTGCAGGACGACGGGCATTGCAAACAGGGCAATCTCGAATCGAGTTATCCTTGTTAACCCAAGTGGCAGCGGAGTATCAATAATGTCGTCTGAAACTTGGGTATTTCGGCTAGAATCACCACCCGGAGAGAGTTTAGGACATTTCTTAGCACGCTTTCGCCGTGCGAATTACTTGAGCCACAAAGCTCTAGCCGAACATTTGGGAGTGCCCGTGAAATGGGTGCAGGACTGGGAAACACCGTCTCGACGACGAAACCCCACGTCCTTACAATTGATTGCACTATCCAAACTCGTCGAAGTCGAGACAAAGCAACTGGCTCTGATGCTGCCTCCTATGGATCTGCATCTGCTTCCACGCCTTTGTGCTGCCTGTTATCGCGAGAGGCCAATTCATCAGGCACTATGGCAACAAACAGGCACAACTCGCTGCCAACGGCATGGGTTAGACCTATTGAGTGTCTGTCCGGTATGCGGCACTTGTTTTGAGTTACCCGCTCTGTGGGAAAAAGGCTGCTGCCGAGAATGCGAGAAGTCCTTCGAGCAGATGGTCATTTACCAACAGCCTTCCCGGTAAAAACTTCGGTTTTTACTTAATTAGCTTAAGTGTCCAGGTAATATCCCGACCGCCACTAGGTTCGTGAGTGATTTGGAACTGCTGTTTTAGTTGCTTAAGCATCACCTCTTGCTCCAGGATAGAAGTAGAGTAATTCCATTGACCCGGAGTAAGTCGTTTGCTAATAATAGCTCTCTCTAGCTCAATTCGCTCTCGAGCGAAGCTAGCACAAGCGGTCTTAAAAGCAGGCATAAGTTGCTCGATCCGCGCTTCAATTGCCTTAGACTGAATGCGGAGGTCAATCATGGCTTCAATGATTTCGGTAGGTGAGAGCAAAGAGTGTTCCGCCTCAAAACCACCAGTAGAATGGTGGGAAGTAAAAGAATCAGGAGTGGTCATCGTGGCAGTCAAAAATAATCCTCAGTTGTTGTGTCCAAAAAATACTACAACAAAAAGAGCAATTTGAGGCAGCCACCAGATGTACGTGCGATGGCAACAAAGAGGTCAAAAAAAGGTGCTCTACGCTTATGTATGTTCAGGAGAGCGGATCGATGGGAAAGTCAAAAGCCGCACGTTGGCATATTTAGGCAGCATCGCCCCAGATGCCATAGAACGAGCATCAGCCAGAGCCGAATTTTGGTATCAAGTCACAAGTAACCTAGAAAAACTAGCGCAATCGAGTCAGCTAAAAGAAGAAGAACTAGCCAAACTCACAACCGCGATCGCACAGAAAGTGGAACCAGTAGAAGTTCCAGTAGAAGTTCGCATTTTGAATGTAGGATCGAATACTGCTACCACAAAATTTGTTCATGAATCTTAAGGCCAGCACGACCTTTGCTGATATTGTGAGATTTTCCCAAACCATGTAAGTGATTATGCTGGTCAATTTCAGATTGATGAAGAAGCAAAACACGCTTAATCACATCGCGGTGACAACCAGTAAGTTGCTGCAAAGAAGTCTGGTTAATCGCCCACTTTTGGTCATGGGTACGCCCCGGTGTCTGATTAAACTCCATAATTGCCAAAAGCGCTCGATAAGCTTTTTGGTCAGCACTTTCAGAGGTTCCAAAATGTGTGGGAGATCCCATCTGTCCATGAGAATCAGCACTGGGGAGATCGACAGCAGCCTCATGGATAGTTACCGCATCTTTTGACTGCTTTTTAACTTTAGGTACTCTTGGCTGTACGACCTGATTAGGTTGTCCAGTTTGTACAGTAGGTTGAACCGAGTGAGAAAGAGCAGTAGCCAGAACAGTCACCGCCTCCACCAAGCGATCGATTTTCTGCCAGGTTTGGTCTACTTCACCCGGTACGCTGACAGGCTCTGGTTGGTTTAGTACTGACGGTTCTGCCCCTGCCCCTGCCCCACGATCGCGATTGTCTGCCACCACATCTTCTAATTGTGCTGTAGGTTCAAGTTCAGGTGTCCAGGTTTGGCCCAATGACAATCCAGTTTGCCGATCTGTCGCGGGTTCAACCTGTTCTGGCGTTGCCCCTTCATGTACAGGAGTAACCGGAGCATTTGGTGACGCTACGCGATCGTTCGTAGTCTCAAGACAAAGCTTGGATGCAAGAAGCGACTGTAGTTTAGCCTCCATCATATGGGGTTGTGGATCGACCCCCAAAGATTGAGAAAGAGCAAAAGCCCACTCACCTAAATTAACTAGAATTTGGATAGTTTGCGATTGCTGAGGAGAGCCAAGTTGACTCCCCAAAGCCAGTATGCGTTCCTTATCAGAACTAAAGCAGCGTATACTGCTAAATCTGTAGCTATGATTGATAATACTTGATGTAAAGGCCGGATCATCCTGATTACTAGACAAATCGAGCATACTTTCAGCCGCGATCGAGATTTGAGAAGCCCGTTTGGAGTAAGCAGCCATCAACCCTTGATAATTTAGTTCTTTAATCACCCCCTTCCATACCCGCTTAATAGTCGGCTCGGTATGAAGCTTCATCTTACTTTCAATGTCTCTGGGCGAGGCGTAAGTCAGCTGTTTTGAACAGACAAACGGATGATTTCGCAAAGCGTCGATCGCTTTGAGGACAGTAGAGGCACTAACCAACGTAATCATATCCTCCTGCCCAGTTGCCAATTGTCTGCTAAAGCGAAGAGAATGTTCGTGCCCAGTGCGATGGAAAATACCCGATTTAATTAACTCAGCCGCAGTTCGACCAGTCACAGCCATCAAACCAGCCAAGATCTCCGAAGCCTTCGCCCCCTTGAGCAAAGAAGTCGCTATTTGCAAAAAGCGATCGCTTCTAACGTGAGCCGTTGCGGCATCGCCACCAGACGAGATAGACGAAATTAGTTGTTCCTCTTCCGTTCCTTGCTTCTTCTCAACATTAATCTGATCTGTTTGATTTGGCTCAAGCGATTTGTCTAATAATTCCTTTTTTGTCGCCATATTTTCAACAGTTAGTGTAGGTGAAGTAGGGTGTGATATAGGAGTACAAGAAATAGAGGAAACCGAATTCACTTCCGGTTTGTCAGACATATTTTGCTGCTTTTTAAAAACCTCAATTACTTCCACACCGGGCAGTCCCAACTTAATGCCCTGCCTGCCATCGATATTTCCATTGCGATCGCCAATCCTGTAATCGTTATAGTGACGAGAAGAAACCAGCGATCGCCTGAGACTTGGGTCTTCGGCATCAAGAATTTGGAAATGACCCATAATCGTTGCCATGTACTCGATATCGCTGACGCGAGGTGAAGCATAGAAGTGAGTAGCGATGCGAGCATAGATACAACGGAACAAGTGAGTGTAGAGATTATCCCGGCCTGAGCGATGAGGGACTAGCTCACAAAAATGGCGATCGCACGCTTTGACTACCGCAGGCCCATACTTATCATTAACTTGCCGATTGTCCATCCCTTCTGTATCCACCCATGCTCTAACTTTATTGAGCGCCGCAATTACCTTGTCTGCACTCGCCAGAGTAGGAATCTCAAAGCGCAGAGTCACAGGTTCACCACGACGCTTCAAAGCACCAGTGAAAGTCACAGAAAAAGGTGTTTTGTACGTAAACTCAGCAGTATGCAGGAGTTCAGAAGAACGGCGACCAGTCAGAACCGCCAAGCCAGCCGCCACCTCATTCCATTCCCGACTATCCAACAGTTCCGTCGCTTTATCCACAATCGCTTGTGGGTCATCAATCAACTGAATATTCTCATTGCGATCGGCCACCCTCTGTTCTAGAGGCTCATTAACGATTGTCCATTCAGAAGGAGTAAAATTCATGTACTCCAGCGCAACGTGGTATGGATCTAGAGCTTTAATCGCATTGCGAGTGTCATTCATCGGCACCTTCTGTTGCTTCAATTCAACCAACCCACGTTCCACCCACTTCCCCTTCATCCAATCAGCCCAACGCTGTGCCGCCGCCCGGTCTGACGGAGTATCCCTCAACGATTCCACAGAGGGCAAAAATTCATCCAATAACTCTCTCAACCATTTTTTCATCACCCTTACTCCTGTGTACAGGGCAGAAGGCATTGGTGTTTAAGCTTTGTCTTTTTAGTGTCCGGGAGATAGCCAGTAGTCCCTATAAACGAAAAATTACTTCTTTGCTCCTTCGATCCACTTCATTGGACTTTGGTAGCTGCTGCTAATCTGTCTACTTACTGTATGAAAGCAAGCCAATTCCGATAATCATGTATAAATAATATCCTGTATATTATTCCCAGTCAAGTCAAATCAATTCAAAAAATGGTCATGGATATACAAGTAATTTATACAGGCAAGCTTTGAAAGTTATCCCTGCTCCTCAATTCCTAAATACCTACATAGCTACCAAAACACTTACTAGGTCTAGCTTTTAGGCTGAGGATTAACCAGCGTGGTACTCGATACTTGCCAAAGTCCGGTGGGAGGCCAAACTTGCCCGAAAGGTTCGCCATTAGCCACAGCCCGACTGGGCGGCATCAAAAAATTATCCAGCACTTCGATCGCTACTTCCCCAAGCTGACGCGATAAGTCAAGTAAGCGAGTAGAGCACCGAGGCCGCCACATTGCGCGGTTGGTTCATACCAGCGACTCCATATAAGGACGCAAAGCTGATGCCAGAGTGTGGTTTTCTGTCACTGGACGATCGCTAAGAATATAAAGCCCACGCCCCGAACGCATTAGCATACCTTCACTTTCCAAACGCCGTAGGTACTCCCGGTGAATGCCACGCGCCTCTATATCTATTGGTCTTACCACTCCTAAAGAGCGTGCCAGTTCTAACACTTGCTCTTTCTTCGATTCACTCATCTGCTTAACTAACTACAAGTGTCAAAACGTAGGTATCTTTAAATATAAACTAACATCTTGTCACAATCCCCGCCAGTACCTACTTCCATCCACTCCCGTCAAAACTATACATGGGTTTGGCATCTCTAAATCATGTATACAATTTATTCCTGTATATTACTGCTGGCTAATTACAAGAGTTGTCCGCGACCCAATTATCCTTTATAATTGCTGAATAGCGCTGACGCGCATCATCCCACGCCCTGATCGAACAACCTACTGTATATTCCTAATTATGTACATAAGAAATTTGTATACATCAGTATTGGTTATGCCATCCCTCTTGTACATGGTTAGATGCCAAAAACCTCTGTACGAAACCAGATAATTCCATACAAATATCTTATATGTACAGTAGTTTATCCGCGATCGCACTCCCATCCCAAATCTCAAAACCCTTGCTATATATACATTATAGCCTCCATTGTCTACGC
>NZ_JACJUP010000010.1:0-28919 GCF_014748295.1 Planktothrix sp. FACHB-1355
AAAAGTCTCGTTAGCTCGCCGACCAATTTCATTAAGAGTCAGCAGTTGACAAGCCAATTCCAAAAGCTCTTGATTATCAGCTTCAGCCAAAGTTTGATAAAGTTGAGTACGAACCAATTTAGCATCGTGAGCCTCAGTAGTCTCATCCGCTACGGCTTGCCAATAGCGCCGATTTTCTGCTAGTTCGACTACTTGAGACAAAAGCTTTTTCCGGTTAATGCGAATACCAAGAAAGCCAAGTGAAATAGACATCAGAAGTCTCCAATTTTGTCAGAATTTAAGATGCGTCAGCAAAAAAATACTTCTGACAACGAAGAAGTTGCCAGAAGTATGGAATTTCAAAGCTTTTTGACCAATAATTACAGATTATCGAGCGAAACTTTGTTAACTAAAGCAGCAACCAATTCGTGATGTTCTAACCTAGTTCGACCTTCAATCCCATATTTGTTGGCTAACTTTTTAAGCTTGGTTTTACTCAGTTTCAAAAGTTGCTGTTCTGTAGCTAGATTTGGGATAACCATCGAAGTTTTCTCAATCGATTCCACAAGCTCTAATGCGCTTTCTCCAGACTCAAAGAATTCTGGAACATCTTCCACAGATTCAACTATTTCTGGCACAGTAGTTTCTATTAAGTTATCCATTGAATTTGGTTCAGATGACTCCACAATCTCAACAGATTCTCTTATAGTAATTTTTCCAAGTTCATCCATCAAGATTTCTCCAGTTACCTCCATAGACTCAGTGGTATTATCCACCTCTGTTAGTTGAGTTTCTGCAAGCACTTGCTCTGCTTCATGCTGGCTCACTTCCTGGCGTTCTGGAAATTCCATATTTGAAGCAAACTCAGAAGTTTCCCGTGCAATGTTGCTGACTTGTGTTAGTGTAGAACCACTTAAATCAGCCTCACAAGTTTCCTGAAAATTAGCACCAGATTCTAAAATGGATAAAGCCTGTGAAGGCAATTGAGAGAAAACGATCGTAGCGTCTTGTTTGTGGATAGAAGAACGAAACTTAGCACCAGCTTGTCTTAGTTGAGAAGCCAACGTATTAAAGTTTTCGATCGGAACTTTGTGAGTAGGTAAAAGAGTTGGATGACCCATAGATATCCTTTTTTTCTTGTTTTTCGCTATTGAGAGCGCGTCAGCGAACACTTGATATTTCAAAAACCAAATATCAATCAGTCCGAATCTCTGCTAATTTCAACAGACACACTTCAAAAACCAATTGAGATTGTGCAAGACGGAGTGACTTTTTAGCATTCTCCAAAACCTCTATAATTCTCCTATCTCTTTTCATTTTCCAAAGTTGAAATTGCCAATAATCCAGTAACCATAACTGAGGAAAAAAGTCAAGCTTTTGGCTAATAGTTTTGGCAACTTGGAGAAGTTGGGAAGTAGCTTGATTAAACTCCAGAATTGATGGCACTCCAGGAACAATTTGTTCAATGTGCATTAAATAATTCCAAGCTGCGATCGCATTCCCCGGACACCCCTGCGCCATCTCAATAATCTCAGGATATGCTAAAATCTGAGAATACCCCATCCTCTCCAATACCTGACACATTTCCTGTTGACCCAAATTTCTAAAAGGAATCACACAACAACGGGAACGGATGGTAGGTAAAATAGACTCAGAATTAGCAGCAATCAAAATCAGAGTAGCATTTCCCGGTTCCTCTAGAGTCTTCAACAGAGCATTAGCAGCCGTCGATGCGATCGAATTTACCCCCTCTATCACCACAACTTGTCGGGATGCTGATAGAGGAGGATAAGCCAAGAAATTAGCAATCTCTCGAACTTGCTCAATGCGAACAACTGGCGGCTGTTTGAACGTAAGTTCAAGGGAAGCAGCAGTAGAAGCATCGATTAATTTCCCAGAGTGTAAAAATGTCGGTTCTACCCATAGAACGTCTGGATGTGTACCCGCCTCAATATGTAACGCACATTTACTTGCTGTTTCTGTAGGTAAGGGATGACACAAGCAAGCTTGGATAAAGCACTTAGCAGTAAGGCGTTTACCCACACCATCAGAACCGACAAACAGAAAAGCATTTGGTACTCTGTTAGTAGCGATCGCCTTTTGCAGCAGCTTAATAGCCGTTGATTGACCAACAATCTCATCAAAGAATGGTTCAAAAGTAGCTCTCTCTGGTATACCAGTAGTATCTGTAGGGTCGCCAGGGTCGGGGAAAAATTGTAAAATGCTCATGCAGTGCAAAGAGAAATAATGTGGCTAGTAAAAAGTGACTCAGTAGCACCAAGTTTTGCTAGAATTTCCAACTCTAACAATTGGTACAGAACTTGCTTTAATCTGCTAATGGAAATCGCGCTAATTTCTTGTTTCAGATAGTAGACACGGTTGGGATTTCCAACACCTGCTGCTGTTGCGATCGTATAATTATCTAAGACCCCCTCAGCTACCATAGCCTTCACAATTAACCAAGTACGAAATGAGGTAGTGAGAGTAGCAACAATCTTGACAATTGACTCATTTTGTGATAAAAGCGTAGTAAAAACTTGAGTAGCTGTAGAGACATCTTTCACACAAATAGCTTTGGCGAGTTGGAGAGTATTAGTGGTAGCAATGCTAACCAAGCTTTTCATAAGGTAAACCTCAACCTCAGAGTCTACCGCCACCAAGCTAAGTTTCTCCAACTCATTAAACAAGAGCCTAGTATTATTACCCACTGAAACTGCTAAGAGATTAGCTGCTTCATCGGATATCGAGATAGACAACTCCCTGGAAACTTCTTTAACTCTGTTGGTTAGCTTTTGAGTATCCCAAGCCGGGATGAGGGAAAACTCTTTGACTTGAGCATACTGAGAAATTAACTTAGTAAACTTGAGGCGGTTGTCTAATTTTGATTTGCTGGTTAGCAATAGATGATTACTGTCTGGTATATTTACCAGAGTACGTGACAGTTGCTCAATTTTAGTTTCATCAATTGCTTTGAACTCTCCCAAATTGGATAGAAGCACCAAGCGTCCACCTTCGCCCATTGGTGGAGTTAAAATGTCATTACGAGCGGCTCTAAAGTTGTCTTCTCCAAACTGATAACGGGAGAAATTGAATATTTGCCACTCTGGATGAACAACGGTGTCACGTAATAAATTAATACTACGTTCGATGAGATAGTCGTCATCACCCCAATAAATGTAAATAGGCATGGTGATTCTCAGTTAAATGGTGAAATCGGTACAGTTTTGATAATCCACATCCAAGAATCTAGTTTGATTTCTGGAGACGTTTTTTGGATTTCAATGTACAGCCTATCCGAATATGGAATTGTACTGGTCTGGAAGTTAATCCCAGTCATTTGAACAACTTCTAGCGATATTTGATTGAGCTTTCCCACATCTATGCTGGCAATAACTAGCTGTAATGAATTGTCAGAAGTTGGTAGTATTTCTCCCACTCTTCCCCAAGGAAATTCCATTGGGAGGTCGCCAATAGTTGGCAGGAGTAATGGCACCTCATTAACCTTAAAGTTTTTGGCTAACCACTTTCCATCCAAAGGAGAATCTTTTGATAATCTTAGAGGTTGCGGTTCGACAGGACGAATTAAGAAACCAGGTTCCTTGGCTAATTTATCAACTTCCCAATTAGCCAGGTATAAAATTGAATTATTGTTCATTCAAAGTCAAAAAAGCGTATATTGTAGTGGTCGATTTTCTGTGTCAGGCGGCGATTTTTGAGAGGTTGTGGCTGAGGGAAGAGGTTTCTTACCCCATCCTCGTCCTTTCGCGGCTTCTACAACTTTTCTTCGGATATCTCTCGCTAACTGCTCAAAATCCGACTTAATCGACTCAAATTTAACTGGTCTATCTTCCCCAAGCAGTTGCCATAAAGAAGTTTTTTGAAGTCGCTGATGTTTGGAAAAAACTTCATTCCCCGCCCACAAATAAACGTTGACCCAATCAGAATGTAAAGGTGCCTCCATCGTAGCAGGATACATACAAGCGAGGACTTCTGCTGGCGTTGCTAGCACACCAATTTCACCTGTTTCATGTTCTTGGAAAATTCGCTCCAATCTGTCTAGATAAACGGCTTCTATCAGCCATTTGGGTAACGTTTCCATCCAAAGAGATTGATGCACAATTACTGGCCCAGCTAACCAGCGAACGTGAGGGATAGAAAATTGAGCTATTTCTAACATCGTGGCAATCACTTCTTTGTTAGCTCCATTTTCCAGCAGCAGATTCGTCATCTTTTTAAAAGAATCTGGAACTGGTTCAATTTGGGAAGACAATTCAAATAGGGAGGGGTGTGGATTTGACATTATTGTTTATGCCTGATGTTGCTAATATTTGGCGCGTCAGCGCCGCCATAAATCAACCAAAATTTAGGGAAAATGAATGGGTTCTTACATTCAACGATTGCCAGCATTTAGTAAAAAAAAGACCCGGAATAACCGGGTCTAATCGTGGCAACTTAAGCGACTAATTGAATTTGTCGGATTAGTGAGGAAATCGGACTATTTTTACTAGGCGTAGTTAGCCCATACTTGATTAGTAAATTGTGGTGAATCTGCAAGAGCCATTGAGTTTTTGGTAGAGCAATTCCACTGCCAACAAATCCTTTGAAACAGATAAAATCTCCGTTTCTATCAGGTTTAGGAGCGATGCGTGCTGACCAAAGGTTTCTCGATATGCAAAGTTCCACATAGCGAATGTCTGCATCCAGCTTATAGGCTAAGGCAATGCTATGGGCAGAAGTGGGTAGTTCGGTACAATTCAATCGGAAAGCATGAACGCCGCCAAATGTATCGTAGATAGCCCAAAGTTCTTCAGGATTTTCGTGGCAAAGTTGTTTGAGATTTTGGTAAACTTCGCCGCGATGTGGCGTATCCCAATCGAGCATGATAAAATTATTGAATCTGATGGATTTAATGCCAGCTACAGTAGCAACGCAAAATCCATATTTCTTCAAAGAGTCGGTCTGCTTTTGGTCAAGAGAAAACCTTTTAGAGTACATTAGCAACCAGGGAATTCATCAATCCCAATGGCGGCGTCAGCGCATTTTTATGTATGAGTTAATATCCTTTTGTAAGGGCTTTAAAATTACTCAAAATATTGGTATGCGTAGTCAATTTGACACTCTCAGTATAACAAGAGAAATCACCGCTCAGTATTGATAAACTAATCTTTTGTGTAGGTTGAAAATTATTTACAACAAATAGATTAATTTACTTAAAAGCTTGTAAATCTTTTATAAAAAAATAAGTATTTTTGTTTCAAGTTGGAAGTAAATTATTTTGAGATTTACGATTGGACAGCACTCAGAAACTAACGACCCTCTGCTAGATCCGCATAAATAACAATCTCTACTCCTAAAATTAACAGTAATATGATATCAACCTACCAAAGAATGTGAATAGTGACCGGAAATTGTGTTACTAGAAATCGGAAAGCTACTAATGCAATTACACCGGAGAAAACAAAAGTAATCTCATCAATAATTAACTGTTCTATTTTGCGTCGTTTTCGTCGTCGATCGCTTCTGTGTACTATTTCCCAGCCGAAAATTGATTCGATATCTGTATGACCAGTTTGCTCTTTAATTTTTTCAACTAAATTCAGGCGAATATATCTACCGAGCGCCGAAATTTTTTCATCGTTGACAAGATAAGTCCAACCAAGAATCAGACAAACCCAAGGAATAACAAGCAGTGCATAATAATTAGTTGTATTGGCGAGCGCGAAAGAAATAACTGCACCAAAAGCCCCTAAAGTTACGTAAAGAAGGTTGTCGCGAAAACCAATTCGTTGGGTTTGCTCATCCTTTAGTTTTTCGTATTCCTTGAGATACACTTCCAGCATTTGTTGCTTGTCATTCATAGTCTTTCCTAGTGTATAAAGTTGGTATGTTACCGTGGCCGATCGCTAGCACAGGCCATCTAACCAGGTGCTGGCTTAGGCGCGATCGCCTAAACATAGTCTAATTCCTGGAGTAGCTAAAATGTCTAGGAAACTAATCAACTGCTAAAAGGCAGAAATCCGCTAGGCGAATACCAACAAAACAGCCAAAATGTAGAAATAGCCACTTAAACCAGAGGTGAACAAATGCCCTGCGCGGTGATACTGACTGCTATTCCCGTCGAGTATATCGCTGTTCGCGCCCATCTGAGCGACCTGCGAGAGGAAATGCACCCCCAGGGAACGATTTATGAGCGAGGAAAATTTTTCGCTAACGGTAAGTCGTGGGAGGTTGGAATTGTGGAGGTGGGTGCGGGCAATGCTGGGGCAGCAGTGGAGGCGGAGAGGGCGATCGCCTATTTCAATCCCAGTGTCATACTCTTTGTGGGAGTGGCTGGAGGGATCAAGGATGTAGCCATTGGCGATGTGGTAGCCGCGACCAAAGTCTATGGTTACGAGTCTGGCAAGGCAAAACAGAAATTTCAACCCAGACCCGATTTAGGGCTATCTACGTACAGATTGATCCAGCGAGCGAAGGCTGAGTCGAAAAAATCGGATTGGCTGCAAAGGCTGACATCTGCTGTACCCGATTCAAACCCTCGCGTATTCGTTGCGCCGATTGCCGCCGGGGAAAAAGTGATTGCTTCAAGCAAGTCTGATGTTTTTAAGTTTATCCAGTTAAACTATGGTGATGCGATCGCTGTGGAGATGGAGGGACGAGGATTGCTACAAGCGGCTCATGCTAATCACCAAGTATCGGCACTGGTTATCCGTGGGATTTCGGATCTGATTGATGGTAAGAGTGAAGCCGATGCGGGTGGTTCTCAAGAAATGGCGGTTCGCAATGCCAGTGCGTTTGCTTTTGAAATTCTGGCCAAGCTTCAGATTGAAGAGGCGGGTAAGGCATCTTCCCAGCAATCTACTCTGCCACTCGTTCTACCTAAATCTGCCCAAACCATGAGTTCTGACTCTACACCTCCAAAAGTTTTTATCAGCTACAGTCATGACTCCCAAGAACACAAGGATCGGATTTTGGAACTTGCCGATCGCTTTCGCGAGGATGGCATTGACTGCAATATTGACCAATATGAAGATTCTCCTGCTGAAGGATGGCAGCGCTGGATGCTGAACCAGGTTGAGGCGGCAGATTTTGTGCTGGTTGTCTGTACGGAACAGTACGATCGGCGATTTCGGGGCCATGAAGAAGTGGGAAAGGGTAAGGGCGTAACCTGGGAGGGTGGGGTAATTATTCAAGAACTCTACGATGCTCAAGGGAAAAACTCAAAGTTCATCCCTGTCACTTTTACTCCCCAGGACACTGACTTTATTCCCAGTCCTTTACGCGCTGCAACTAACTATAGGCTGAATAGCACAGATGAGTATGAACGGCTTTACCGTCGTCTGACTAATCAACCTAGAACCCGCAAACCGGATCTGGGTAAATTACAAACTTTAGCCCCGCGCGATCGCAAACAGGTTTTTCCAGCTATTTCAGATGATTCACCAGCCTCTAATTCTCGCCCACTCAACTTCTTTGCGCTTGATGATACTTGGGTTGGTCGGGAAAGTCTAATTCAGGATTTGAGTCCTCGAATTCGATCCTCCTGTCGATTATTAATACTTGTGGGGATTACAGGGATTGGGAAAACGGCTTTAGGGGAAAGATTAGCAGTTGAGTTATCAGACTGGTTTGAGGGAGATTGGAGTAAGTTTCACGAAGAGAATTTTGAGAACGAACAACAATCTAATGATTTTGCTAGCGTAGCGGCGAGGTGGCTGGAGAAGTGGGGCGAACTGATTACGCCGGAAGACCGCAAAGATACTCAGCGCCTGCTATATCGGTTGGTGAGACATTTAAAAGAAAATCGCTATTTGGTTCAACTTGATTCTTTAGAGAACATTCTACAGGGGAATGAAGAAGAGGGATGGAGTGATTTCAAAGATGAGTGGTGGGTGCAATTTTTTGAAAGTTTGCTAGTAGCAGATTCTTGTGAAAGCTGTATCATCCTAACTTCGCAAGATTTACCCGCTCAAATCCCAACACTAGGAACGAGGTATCAAAATTTTTGGTATTGCCAGCCTCTGAGCGGTCTGGAAGAACCAGAACGGTTGCGATTGTTCGATAAAACAGGATTAGATGTTGGTACAGAGTCAACAGGTAAACCATATTTAGAAAGAATTGGGTGTGCTTATGAGGGACATCCTTTAGCATTGCGGGTGATTGCTGGAGAAATTATAAATCAGCCTTTTGATGGTAATGTTTTGGCTTACTGGAATCAGCATGGACGGGAAGTAGAAGAGGTTGAGAAGGCAATTGAGGAAGCGAAAACTAAGGGAATAACAGCATCAGCCGATGATAAGTTCAACCTGCATCGATACACGCGCAACTTACGAAGGAATGTGCGAGTTAGACTAGAAAAGACGTTTAATCGGTTGCAAAAAGATGTTCGCTATGGCTATATATTGCTGTGCGAAGCTTCCGTGTACCGCTGTCCAGTACCGGAGGATTTTTGGCTCTCGCATCTGGAGGATTGGGATCGGGATGAAGATGAACAGCAGGTAGCGTTGGATGCGTTGCGCGATCGCTTTTTAGTGGAAGAAGTCGTTGAGAGCGATCGATGCTTACTCAGACAGCACAATTTAATTAGGAGTGTGTCGCTTGAACATTTAAAACAACTGGATGACAATGACGAATAATCTTGGCGAGTTTGACGATGAAAAACAACAGGCTCACCAAAGAATTAACATTACACCCCCTGGAGAGTCTGTACTAGCAGAGCTTGGTATTGATATAGCAACACTGAACTCTATCAACCCGCTTTGGAAACGCACTCAATACAGAGCTGTTATCCAATGGCTATTGAAGTACAAACCTTTGCAATCAGCAACCAAGTTAGAGCAAGTTAGAGGTTACTTAGAAGCTGTTTACCATCTTAGGGAGGCAGAATCTTGGGCAGAAGCATATACAGTTATTATGACTCGCCTCAATACTCCTACAAAAGAAGAATTGCATAATCAACTGAATACCTGGGGTTACTATCGAGAACAGATTGAGCTTTATGAAACAGTTTTATCCAAGGTTAATCCCATTACAGATGCAATTTGTTTAAATGGTTTGGGCGACGTATATCTGGCTAAAGGCCGACTCAGTGAAGCAACTGATTACTATTCGCAAAGTGTAGAAATTGCACATAAAGTTTCAGCATATCGACTAGAAGGAATTGCCATCGGAGGTTTAGGCAATGCCTATCTGGCTATGGGAAATCGTAACCAAGCTATAGAGTATTATCAAAAGCAATTGAAGATTTCTCAAGAGCTTGGCGAGCGATGGATAGAAGTAATAGCACTAATTGGGCTTGGAAATAGCTTTAACTTTATAGGGGAGTTTAAAAAAGCTACTAGATATTATCTGCAAAGTCAAGAAATTGCTATAAAAGTAGAGCATAAAAGAGGTAGAAGAATTGCTCTAGCTGGACTGGGAAATATTCAAACTGCTATCGGACAGTATGAAATAGCTATTGAATATTACAATCAAGAACTGGAAATTGCCAAAGAGATTGGCGAAATAGCTGGTGAGGGAGATGCGCTATGGAGTCTGGGAACTGCCTATTACTTGATGAAAGATTACCTCACCGCACTAAAATATTATCAGCAGTCTCTAGAAATAGCAGTAGAACTTGGAGATGCAAAAGGAAAAGCTAAAAGAATGGGAAGTATAGGAGTTATCAACCATAGTTTAGAAAGATATAAATCTGCAATTGAATATCATCAACATTTTTTAATAATTAGTCGTGATATTGGAGATCAACTAGGAGAAGGAGAAGCTTTAACTAATTGGGGAATAACTCATAGGGAATTAAGAGAATATTCTGAATCTCTAGAAAAATTGTACGAAGCGCTGAAAATTTTTAGAAAAATTGAAAATCCCATTGAAGAGGCACGAGTTCTCAAAAGTTTAGCAGAGGTTCATCAAACTTTAGATAGGCGGAATGAAGCCATTATTTTTGTAGATATGGCTTTAACGATTACAAATAAAATAAAAACTCCCTTAGCAGAAGTATGTCATAAATTAAAAAACGATTTACTGCAATATAAACCTGTGGATAGCTCTCAGTCATTAAATGAATTTTTAATCAATCAAATTCAAGAACAAAATAATTTATTAAGGTTTTTTACAACACAAATACAGAGAGATACACAACAGGTTATTGAAGCTGAAGTCATTTCAAACTCACCAGATTCTCAAGATGAACAAGAATATCGGATTGAGGAGCAGTCTTGGTATGCTCCAAACCTTCCCGAAAGTCAAGAAATTGATGAAAACCTATGTGAGTCAATGAAAAAGGAAATTGATGCCGTTATTATTACCGCAACAGATGTGGAATTGAGATCTGTCACACACCTACTAAAACCTTATCCCAGAAGAAAGAAAATTTTACTGGTCTACTCAGGTCCAGAAACTTACTATCTGGGAAAATTCGGCGCGTACAATACTGTTGTTACTAAGTGTCGGATGGGAGCAATCGGTGAAGGTTCGGTTATCTTAGCAACTGAACAAGCTCAACGTCTCTGGAATCCCAAAGCAATTATCATGGTTGGTATAGCCTTTGGTAAAGATCTGACTAAGCAAAAGATAGGGGATGTGTTAGTTGCATCACAAATTATCTCTTACGAACAGCAGCGTGTTGGAGAAGAGATAATTTATCGCGGTAGTATTCCACCAAGTAACACAATATTGCTGAATCGTTTTGAAAACGTTCAAAATTGGCAGTTTGCTCGTCCAGACGGCTCATATTGTAGCCTCATTGTCGGTTCTATTCTATCCGGGGAAAAGTTAGTTGACAATCCAGATTTTAAAGCCACTCTATTTCAGCAGTTTCCGCAAGCAGTGGGAGGAGAAATGGAAGGGGCGGGGCTTTGTGCAGCATCAGGGCGCGTAGGTACAGCATGGATTTTAGTCAAGTCTATTTGCGACTGGGGAGATGGAAAAAAACACAAAAAGCATCAACCCTTAGCGGCTGCGGCTGCGGCTTCGCTGGTGCATCATGTGTTGTCTCAAAAAACTGCCATGAATGGAATAAAAAAATTGATTAACTGAATAGATAAAAAAAATTATAAAAACCCTTGAGGTTACATAATGAGTACACAGAGTGAGTTAGAAGAGCAAGACCAAGAAACTTTAGAGAACTTTCGTATCACACCTTCCGGTGAATCCATACTGGCACAGTTGGGTATCGAACCAACTACTATCAAAACTATCAAACCAGCTTGGAAACGCAACAAATACAGGGCTGTAGTCAACTGGTTAAGGAAATATAAACACGGATTTGATGTTACTAACATTGAAAAAATTAAGGGTTTAGTGGAAGCATTTTACCATCTTTGTGAAGTAGAAGCTTGGAAAGAAGCAAGCGAAATTCTTTTTATCCAACTTCTTACTTCCACCCAAGATGAGTTACACAATCAATTAAGCATTTGGGGATACCACAGCCAACGAACTGAACTTTACCACAAAATCTTAGACAGATTAGAACCTAACTCAAACAGCATTATTGTTAATGGTCTAGGTAATTCCTGTATTGCTTTGGGAAACTATACTAAAGCGCTGGAGTATTACAATCGCAGTTTGGCTCTCGATCGAGAGATTGGCGATCGCCAAGGAGAAGGTTCAGCTTTGGAAAATATTGGAGCGGTTTATTTTCAGTTGGGAGATTATGCTAAAACAATTGAGTATCAGCAACAACATTTAGCGATCGCAAAGGAAATCGGCGATCGTACAGGAGTTGGGCAAGCTCTGTTAAATTTAGGACTAACTGCTCATGCTTTGGGAGAATATACCCAGGCAATTAATAATTATGAGCAAAGTTTAGTAATTGCACGAGAGACAGGTGACAGTTATTTGGCAGGACAGGCTTTAGGGAATTTGGGACTTGCTTATTATGACTTGGCAGACTATGGCAATGCTATTGAATGTCATTTACAAAGTTTAGCTCTTGCACAAAAGAGGGAAGATTTATCAGCAGAAGGACATTGTTTTGGTAACTTAGCACTAGCTTATGATGCTTTAGGAGCTTATGTTAAAGCGATTGAGTATCTAGAAGTAAGTTTGGTAGTTGCACGAGAAACTGGAGAACGTTTAGTAGAAGCCAGCGCATTAACGAACATAGGTTATGCTTACGAAGCTCTGGGAAAATATGCTCAGGCAATAAAATTTCACACCCAGAGTTTAGCAATAGCTCAAGAAATTGGTGACCGCTTGGGAGAAGCGAGTGCTTTGGAAGGTATAGGCAATATTTATAAATATCAAAGAAAATATCAAAGAGCAATTTCTTACTACAAGCAAAGCCTAACCATAGCTAAAGAAATTGGAGACAAAAAAGGGGAGGCTACATCTTTAGGAAACCTAGGTGTTGTTTACAATGATTTGGAGAAGCATCAAAAAGCAATTAAGTACCATCAGCAACGGTTGAAGATCGCACGAGAAATAGGAGATAGACAAGGTGAAGGACAAGCTTTGGGAAATATCGGCAATACTTACGATGCTCTCGGCGACTTGACACGCGCAATTGATTACCAGCAACAAAGCTTGGCGATCGCCCAAGAAATCGGAGATAGAAAAGGAGAATCAGAAGCTCTCGGAAATCTTGGTAATGCTTATTATGCCCTGAACAACTACGCACAAAGTATGGAATATCATCAACAGTGTTTAGCACTCGCCGAAGAAATTAATGACTTATGGACTCAGGGTGCAACGCTAGGAAATCTGGCAAGCGTTTATGCGGATATGGGAGACTATGGCACAGCCATTGATTACAATCAGCAGTGTTTATCCATCGCCAAAGAAACTAGAGATCCTGAAGTTGAAGGCATTGCTCTTTGTAACTTAGGAGCTTGTCTGCTAAAACTGGAACGTTACTCGGAAGCTCTAGAATCTCTACAGGCAGCTATCAAGATTTTCAAAAAGATTGGGAATCATTCTGCTCGGGTTGAAGCCTTGAATAGATTAAAAGAACTTCATCAGAAATTAGGTCATCAAAAATTAGACGATGATGAGTAATTTGACAAACAACTTCTCATTAGGTGCTAAAGAATGGCGCGACTAATACGCTCTACCGATTCAGTTTTAGCAGAACTTGGTATCGCTCCAGCCGATCTGAAATCTATTAAACCCCGTTGGAAACGAACCCAATACAGAGCGATCGTGAATTGGTTAACCAAATACCAGCCTCCTTCTTCCGCCTCCCATTTGGAGATGGTGCGGGCATATCTCGAAACTTGCTATCACCTGTTCCAACTTGAAGACTGGGAAAAGGCAGATCGAATATTAATGATTCCTGTTGCTGGTTTAACAGATGAAGATCTAGACGATGCCCTGGGAACTTGGGGTGCATACTCTGAACAAATTAATTTGTATCACAAGCTTGTAGGTAAACTAAATTTCCAAAGAAATATCTCTCTAACAAATGGTTTAGGTTATGCTTACGACACGATTGGGCAATTTCAAACAGCTATTCATTACTATCATATTGCTCTGGAAGAATCTCAAAAACTAGGTCAAATCAAACTGCAAAGCAGAACCCTATCCAATCTTGGCAGTACCTACACCAGCCTTGGGGATTACCAGAGTGCTACTTCAGTTCTTAATGAAGCTTTAGAAATTGCTCGCAGCCAGCAAGATGAATACCTTCAGAGTGCTGTACTCAATAATCTAGGTGACGTTTATTTAAAAAGGAGCGAGTACGATCAAGCACTTGATTATTATCAACAGGATTGGTTGATTGTCGAGCGTATTGGAGATAGTAAGGGCAAAATTACGTGTCTTAACAATTTAGGAAATGTCAATAACTATCTATGTAATTATGAAACAGCGATCAACTATTACCAGCAAGCTTTAGAACTCGCGGTCGAGTTTTCTTACCCAAGAGAACAAATGCGTGCGTTAAGCGGTTTAGGAGATGTTTTCCTCACCCAGGGAAATCCTGAACAATCTTTACACCAACAACAGGAAGCATTGGCAATCGCAAAAAAATTGGGCGATCAACCGAATGAAGGAACTATTTTAGGCAGTATTGGCAATATTTATTACAGCATCGGTGAACATCATCAAGCAATTTCATTTTATCATAAGGCTCTCAACCTCGCTCGTAGCTTGGGAGATGTGGGTACTGAAACAACAGCACTGGCTGCTCTGGGAAAAGCGCATCGTGCGCTACAAGAAATTAAGCAATCTGAGTATTTCTACCAAACAGCATTAGGGCTGGCACAAGAGAGTGGCGACTCTAATTCAGAAGCCACAGCAATTCTTGGGCTAGGCAATGTTGCTTTTCACAAAAAGCACTACGAAATTGCTATTCAGCGTTTGAAACAGGGTTTGAAAATCGCCCGTCGAATTGGCGATTTGGGTAACCAGGCTGCTGCCCTTGGCACAATTGGTAACTGCTACATTCGCCTCAAACAGGTGGCACGAGCCATTCGCTATTTCCATGCCAGCGTCAATTTAGCCCGTAAAGTAGGAGATGTGGAAAACGAAAATGAAGCTCTCATCAGTCTGGGAAGTGCTTACACTGCTTTGGGAGATGTAGATAAAGGTATTGATTATTTTCACCAAAGTTTTATCCGTTCCCAGGAAATTGGTGCCGAGGACTCGGTAGGGTATGCCCTCTACAACCTCGCCGTGAGCTATGCTCACATTCATGACTGGCAACAAGCACTCCTGCATATTTTACGGAGCCTTGCTATTTTCGATCGCCTTCAACTGCCAGATGCCCAAGATGCTGTCAACATGGTCTGGAGACTTATCCAAAGTACAGAATTGGATGTTCAAGATATTGAAGCGGCATTAGCTCAGATTGCCGAGTTAGATGGCGACTCCGTTGCAGAACAAATAGCTACCTGCTTAGCTGAAACAGATTCGGAAGTGATTGATGCCAGCTAGCAAACCCAGTTAGTCATTTTCTATAAAATCGAATATTATATGTTTTTTTACAATCAAGGCTTGTTTGCTTAATAAAATCCTTAATATAGTATCTTGTATTGTGCAATAACGAACGCAATAATTAGTTAAATTTATGGATAAAAATGCTCAGCTAAATATTCAAGAGAGACTGGTTTCACAAAAAGTGAGTATTATACCTTCCGGCGAGTCAGTTTTGGCTGAACTTGGGATTGAACAAACTACTTTAAAGCTTATTAGACATCTCCAAAAACTGCCAAAGCCTTTCTAATATTGGTTTTTGACTACCTGCCCCCTAAAGGGCAGGTAGTCAAAAACCAACGGTTACATAAGGCTTTGACAGTGTTGCAGTCAAAATGTGGTAGATTTTTTAGGTAGTCTTATTCCATATTCAAATCCAAATGTTAGGCTTTTTAGCTATGCGAGAACTATTGCACCTATCCGCCATCTAATTAATCCGCATACAGCCAGAATTACTGGTTCATAAGTTGTAGATTTTAACCGGAATCTTTCGGCTGATATTCGGAAAGTTTTCACCAGTCTAATTAAGTGTTCTACTACCACTCTAGTTCGGGCTTTTTTTTGATTATCTTGTTTTTGTTCAACTGTTATACCTTTACTTCTAGTTTTCTTATGAGGTGTGTCAATCGCTGGTTCTCCTACATAAGCTTTATCTCCTTGAAACTTTTGATTATCACTTAACTCTCTGGCTCGTTCTCGCCAGATTTTTATGTCGCTGGTTGCCCCAGGTTTTCCTACTACTACATCCACTATCTCTTTGCCTGTAGGCATCACGATGAATTGGTTTTTAAATGTATGGTTTTTCTTCTTCCCGGAGTAATACTTTTTTTGTTCTTGGTATTCTGTTGGTCTTTCCCTTGGCTGCTCGCAGCTATCCACTATTAACTCAAATTGACTTAATATTTCTTCAATCCATGCCCACTCTGAGCCGTTTTTTTTTACTTGTTCCACTAAGGACGCTGGCAGCAGTTCTCTCAATATTTCCAGCCAGTAATGAAATATATAATTGGCGGCTGATTCGCTGATGCCAAACTGAACTCCTAACATCTGGAATGTCGGCAAGTGATGTAGGTATACTAATGTTAGGAGAATCTGGTCTGTTAAGTTTAATTTAGCTTGTCTTCCACCGCCAGCTTTGATTATTCTTGTTTTCTTTTGTTCGATTGCTTTTGGTTTTTGATTATGTAAACTCTCCGCTTGCCTGATTAACTCAATTAACCGTTCATAGTCTAAACCCACTAATCTTTGGGATTCGGATGGATGCTTCTCTATGTACTCTCTTAGTTGACTCATCTTTGGCAAAGTAAAACTCCATTTTACCATCCGCGATCGCATTCTTCGTTTCTATGTTGGAGATGTCTATTACCCCTAAATGGAAACGCACTCAATACAGAGCGGTCATCAACTGGCTGACCAAATACAAACCTCAGCCAGATTCACCTATATTAGAACAATTACGCGGGTGTCTAGAAGCATTTCACCACCTGTGCGCCGTTGATGCCTGGGAAAAAGCTGCTAACTTAATTAGGAGAGGAGTACCTGTTACAACTTCGACGGTTCCCCTAAATAGTTATGAAGATATTTATTTAGAGGAAGCACTGCACAATCAACTCGGTGATTTTAGCTACTACCGAGAACAAATAGATTTGTGCGGCAAACTTATAGGAAAAGTTAATAATGAAGTTGATGCCTACACCCTCAGTAATTTAGGCAATACTTATACCTGTTTGAAGCAATACGAAACGGCAATTGAATACCACAAACAAAGCTTAGGAATTGCTGCCGGAATTGGCGATAAATGGGCGGCGGCAGCAGCAATACATAATTTAAGCGATGCTTATCGCTTGCTCAAACAGTTCGATTTAGCAGCATTATTAGGAATGCGAAGTTTGTATATTTTTGCCTGTATACAATCCCCTGAAATGGAAACAGCCATGATGACTCTCAGTAAAATAGCACTGGAAATTGGCATAGAGGAGTATGCCGAAATAATAGAGGAGCAACTACAAGTCATTAAGCAAGAAGAGGGCGGTGAACAGGCAGTAGTAGGGTTAAGGCAATTACTTTTTGAGACTTGATTGACAAAAGCTTGGGAATGCTTGCGTGTAGCACCGGAAATCTTTAGAGAAATTTGCAAGGTTCTTAGGGAGACGCTCGTTCGTTACAATCTAGCAGAGCTTTTTTATCAAATGGGCGAATTGGATTTCGCTGTTTCTGATTCCAATCGCGCTCTATCTATTGTTGCAGAGTTAGGCATACCCTTACAACAAGACTGTAGGGAGTTAAAAAAAGAAGTGAAGTACACTCATGAGTAGCCTTAATAAGTTTGTTAATGGAGAGCAAGAGATTATCCAGAAGGTTGACATCATACCCCCCGGTGAGTCAGTTCTGATGGCGCTTGCCATCGACCCCTCTACCCTGAAATCTATCAAGCCACCTACTAAACGTACCCATTATCGAGCAGTAATTAACTGGCTCACAAAATATAAACCTCTGCTGTCTACTACTAATCTAGAACAAGTAAAAAGTTGCATAGAAGCCTTTCACCACCTCTGCGAAATAGAAGCTTGGGAAAAAGCTAGCCAACTTCTATTTATTCATCTCAGTACACCCACAAAAGAGCAACTACACAATCAACTTTATACCTGGGGATACTATCGAGAACCGCTTGAATTATACAAGCGAATTCTTCACAAGCTCAATTCTCGAATAGACGCTATCATTTTCAATAATTTCGGTAACTCTTATCTTACCTTTGGGGATTTAGATAAAGCAATCGAATACTACGATCGGAGTTTAGCCATCGCTCAACAGATTGGTGATTCCTTGATAGAAAGTCAGTGTTTAGGAAATCTAGGACTAGCTTATCGAGGTAAGGGTAACTCAGGTAAAGCTATAGATTATCACCAACGCAGCCTAGCCATCGCTCAACAAATAGCAAATCGCCAACAAGAGGCAGGATGCTTGAAAAATTTGGGGGAAGCTTACTTCGATTTGGTAAACTATACGCAAGCGAGAAGCTGTTTTGAACAAGCATTGAATCTAGACCAAGAAGTTGGCGATCTCCAACAAGAATGTCAAGCTTTGGAAAGTTTAGGACGGCTATATTTACTCCTTAACAAGCCAAATAAAGCCATTGAGCATTATCACAGAAGTTTAGCGCTTGCGCGGCAAATCGGCGCTCGTCAAGATGAAGAAGTAGCTTTGGGAAGTTTGGGTAATGTTCATATACTTTTAGAACAGTATCCCCAAGCAGTTCAGTATTTAGAAGAAAGCCTAACGATTGCTAAAGAAATCGGTTCTCGTCGGGGTCAGGAAAGCAATCTGGAAGCTCTGGGGAGTGCTTACCATCAACAAGGAGACTACGATCGAGCGATTACCTGTTATCAAGATAGTCTCAAAATGGCGCGACAAGTCCAAGACCGATTTTGGGAAAGCCGAGCCCTTAGAAGTATTGGAAACCTGTACTCAATTACAGAAAACTATCACAGTGCTATCGAATGTTATCAACAAAGTTTAAAAATTGCCGAGCAAGTTCAAGACCGTCCTGGTGAGGAAGCTGCTTTAGCCTATCTGGGAACATTATATGCAGAGTTAGATGAATCCGTTCTGGCGATCGAGTGTTTTCAGCAGACTTTGGCGATTTCACGGGAACTCAATGACCTTCAGGCACAAGGAGAGTATCTCGAAGATTTAGGTGAAGCCTACTATGCGCTGGAAGACTATGCCGCTGCTATTAATTACTTTGAACAGAGTTTGGCAATTAGACGGGAAATTAGCGATCGCCAGGGACAAGCAGAAGTTTTATGTAACTTGGGTCTAGCTTACGAAGCGATCGAGGAATATACTCAAGCAATCGATTGTTACGAAGAGAGTTTAGCTATAGCCCAGGAAATTGACGATTCCTTGCTCGAAGCTGATGCGCTCTCAAATCTGGGTGATGCTAACTACGCTTCAGAAAACTATACCAAGGCCGTTGAATGCTACCAACAGAGCCTGCCATTGAAGCAAAAACTCCAAGATATTCAGGGTGAAGCGATCGCTTTGGGAAACTTGGGGGCTGCATACTACGCTCTGGGGGATAACACTAACGCGCTCGATTACCAACAGCAAAGTCTCGCAATTTCCAGGGAAATCGAAGACCTTCACCTGCAAGCAACCACTCTCTGTAATATGGGATCGACACTGACAGAACTGGAGCGGTATTCAGAAGCTCGTGATGCTTTGCAGACAGCGCTAAAGATTTGTCGAAAAATTGGCGCTCATTCTACAATGGATGAGGTGCTGCTGAGGTTGGTCAATTTGCCTCATCAGTATTAATTATAAACAATAAAAAACTTTATTGATAACATGGATAATCTTAATAGTTTAAATTTTGAAAAACGGCTAGAGTTAGAAGCAGTATATCTTAAACCCTCTAACGAATTCGTTCTAAAATATCTCGGAATCGAGCCACAAGCTCTAAGATATATCAAATCATCTTTGAAGCGATCTCATTACAGGGCTGTAATCAACTGGCTTATAAAATACCAACCTCAGCCCAATGCTTCCAACCTGGAAAAAGTGAAAGGTTACTTGGAAGCCTTTCACCATCTTTTTGAAACATCAGCTTGGAATCAAGCTTTAAAAATTGTGACTATTAATATTATGAATTATGGAAATAACCAGCTTCATAACCAACTTTTTGATTGGGGCTATTATAGAGAAATAGCAGCATTTTATCAAAGATTTTTGGATTATTTAGAAAACTTAGCTCCTTACTATAAAACCATTTTATTATATGGTATGGGTAAAGTGCATTATGCCTTGGGATATCTGACAAAGGCGATTAATTGTTATCAACAAGCGTTAGAGCTTGCACGTACACTTCCCGATAATCAGCAGGAAGGAGCAATTTTGAATGGTTTAGGTCTTGTTTACTTTTCTTTAGGTAACTATACTCAAGCTATTAATTGCTATGAACAAGATTTAGCGATCGCGTGGAAAAATGACAACCGTCAAGGACAAGCTGCTGCACTTAACAACTTGGGACTTGTGTTTTGCAAACAAGAAAAATTCTGCAAAGCAATTAAGTACCAAAAGGAGAGCTTGAGAATTTCACGCCAAAGCCCCGATCATTCTGCGGAAGGAAGAGCATTGGGAAGCTTGGCACAAGCTTACAGTGGTTGTAAAAAGTACGATCGAGCTATTGAATACCATCAACAACATCTAACTATTATGCGGCGAATAGAAAATCGCGCAGGTGAAGCAGAGGCATTATGTAATTTGGGAATTACCATAGCAACAGTTAAGGAAGTAGAATTCAACCAAGCATTAAAGACTGAAGATTATTCAGAAGCATTAAAGTACCTTCACGAAGCGCTGAAAATTTCTAGAGAAATCGGTATACGTTTAACTGAAGCTAATGTTCTGTTAAATCTTACAGTGATTTATCAAAGGTTAGGTGAGAGAAATTTGGTTTTTAAATATTGCCAACAGGCTTTGAGTATTACCAGTGAATTGGGTATACCACTTGAATCCCTAAAACACTTGGGATAGCTCTATTTAAAATACTACTTTTTCTTGGTCAGTCCCTAGTCCCAAATTGTCAATTGACTAAAATCCATAGCGTGACAATTTAGGCTCTAGAATGTGGGCAGGAACGCTATTAACTCGAACATTTATGAATTATAGTAATACTAAACCCCGGTTGATTACCCGGTTTAGGGATTTTTATAGAACCACTTTCGTGTAGCGTGCGCGTAGCGCGTAAGACACGAAGAACACGAAAGAAGAAGAAGAGGATACGCCAATGGGTAACTAACCCGGATTTGGTATAATTCTTGATGGCTCAAAAAGCTAATAATGAAAAACTGGGCATCTTCTTAGATAATTGCCAAAATAAGGAAATAACAGATCGTACTAAGGTTCGTTCATGCCTCGCGCAGTTATCCTTACCGCACTCTCCGTAGAATATCAGGCTGTTCGGGAACATTTGACCGACGTTCAAGAAGAAACACATCCTCAAGGAACGATCTACGAACGAGGGTACTTTACTGCTAACGGTAGAGTGTGGCAGGTAGGAATTGCTGAAATCGGTACGGGAAATGCGAGTGCATCCTCAGAAGCAGAGCGGGCGATCGCTTACTTCAAACCCAAAGTTCTCCTGTTTGTGGGTGTAGCTGGAGGAATTAAAGATCTTGCGTTGGGTGATGTAGTTGCCGCAACAAAAATTTATAGTTATGAATCTGGCGACGCAGAGGATGAGTTTTTGCCTAGACCCGAACTGGAACTTGCTTCTTACAACCTAGTGCAGAGAGCTAGAGCGGAAGCACGTCCATATAAGCGTGATTGGTTGCAACGAGTGCAGCATTTGCCCGATCGCATCCCTAGCGTATGGGTTGCGCCCATCGCAGCTGGGGAAAAAGTGCTTGCTTCAACCCGGTCGAGTTTTTTTCAGTTTCTCCGAAAGCAATACAGCGACGCAATTGCTGTAGAAATGGAAGGCTATGGCTTGCTGAAGGCGGTTCGCATGAACCAGCAAGTGTCTGCGATCGTGATTCGGGGAATTTCTGACTTGATTGACGATAGAACTGAAGCAGATGCTTTTAGTTCTCAAGAAATGGCGGCACGTCATGCAAGCGCATTTGCTTTTGAGATTCTGGCAAAATTAGATATCTTCGTAGAAGATAACGCTAAACAAATTTCAGGAGCCACGCCTTATGGAAACATTGAAGAGTTAGTAACAGCGTCGATCCAAAGATTTATTCCGTCAATTAATGCCAGCACCTCTATTAATCTGAATGATGAGCGGCATAACCGAATTGAGTATGGTTGCAAACTGCTTCGGCAAGGTCGATCTAAAGAAGCCTTAACTTATCTGACAGATCTAAAAACAGAAATTTGGTATAAGTCAGATTCTCTTGTTAGGTATCGCCTACTTGCCAATATTGGTATGGCTAATTTGGGGCTGGAGCAGATCCCTGAAGCTGCCGCCGCCTTTCTAGGAGCTAGACAGCACAACCCCGAGGATGATAAAGCTCTTGCTCTTGCCGCAATGGGCTATTTCTTACAGAGAGAATATATCCAAGCTGAGGAGTTAATTCAGCTGAGCCTACA
This sequence comes from Planktothrix sp. FACHB-1355, assembly GCF_014748295.1. Classification (NCBI taxonomy): domain Bacteria; kingdom Bacillati; phylum Cyanobacteriota; class Cyanophyceae; order Oscillatoriales; family Microcoleaceae; genus Planktothrix; species Planktothrix sp. FACHB-1355. The sequence goes on from NZ_JACJUP010000010.1 coordinate 21,988, forward strand.
GAAAAATCCAGCTAATACGATCGCGTATTCCCTCCGAGTTCAGATGGCTTCAGCTACAGATACACTCGAAGCAGTTCTTGATAGAGTTCCGTTCGCTTACAGCAGTCATCCCGATGTACTGGTTGCTTTGGGACAAGCCGCTTTAGATCGGAAGCTATATTCCCAAGCTAAAGAATGGTTTCAAGCAGCTATCAATCAAGGTGAAGTGAACCTAAATAACGTCAAAGTTTTTCTAGGTATTAGTTTAATAGAACCGATCGCCAAAAATTTCTCTATTATTATTGCCGGACAGATCAACGAAGCAAATAAAACTAATCTGGAACAGGCTGTAGATTTATTCACTGAAGTATTAGGTGGAACTTACCCTAATTTTGATAATTTATCCCCTATAGGATTAATAGCCTTGATAAATAGAGGAAGTGCTTTGAGACTACTAGGAAAGCAAGATGAAGCAATCCGCGATTTTGAAATCGCTTTAAAAGAGAAACCTGACGAGCCTTATTGTATAAAACAACTTGCCCTTCTAGCACATGAAAAAGGTAATGAACTAGAAGCATATAATTACCTTAAAAAAATTCTTTTATGTCCACAAACTCCTGAAGCTAACTTACTAGCTGCTAGTTGTTTGATAGTATTAAAACAATTTATAGAAGCAGAAATTTTGCTTGATAAATTTATACATGATGAAGGTCACGAAGAATTTAAAAGAGAAGCTAAACAACTAAAGTTTGAGCTAAAGCTGGAACAAGGAGAGTACGAATATGCTGATAAAATAATGCAAGAATTGATGAACGAAGATCCAGAAAGTGTTGCTAATCAAATTTTACAAATCCGATTCAAACGAAATACGGCCCCTGAAGAAAATGTTCAGGAATTTATCGAGCAGGCCAAAGCATCCTTATTAGCTAATCCTTCTTATCCAGATCAAATTACTTTGGCAGATTTGCTTTATAGCTTGAAGTACTACCGTGACGCTGCGGAAGTTTATGAGCAATTTGTTGATAAGACATTAAATACCTGCCTGACAGGGAGATTACTCTCCGCCTATTACTACGCAGGTAATTATAGAGCCGCACTAGAAATTTGTCGGCAACTGCTTGCTCAGTATGGTGCTTTAGAATATGTCTCAGAAATGGCTGCATTTTTGTATGAGAATATTGGTAATCTTGATGCTAGTCGCCAAGTATCTTTGGACTACTTATGTCGCTTCCCTAATGATATCGTGATGCAATTGCGGTTAGCAATAGTTAACTATTTAACCGGAAATATGGAAGAACTCGATCGCTTTCTTGACTCAAATCCCAGTATTGAGTGTTTATCCATTGATACTTGTATGATGCTGGCGCGATTTCTTAAGATTAGAGGGCGAATGAATTATTTTTTCGAGATTATTTATGAAACAAGGAAGCGTTTTTACAACCAGGGAAAAATTCATGCTTTTTACGTAATATCCTACATGGAAGGAAGAAAAATTAAACCAAATATTTCAGAAATACAAAGTGTAGAGAATGGATGTGGAGTTCTCCTGAAAGATAAGTTTGGTATTCAGAAGTGGTATATTATTGATAATAGGCCAGATGCTGAACTTGCTCAGTATGAACTTAATGAAAGTCAGCCGCTTTACCAAGAGCTAATGGGTAAGACCTTGGGAGATGAGGTAATTATAGTAGAAGATAGCTTTGGTAAAGATGCTTTCACAATAGTTGCGATACAAAATAAATATTTGGCAGCAAGCAACCAAAGTTTTAGATTATTAGAAACATTACCAGACATCCAAGGATTTAGAGTAGCTTACATTCAAAGTACAGCAGAAGGCATCGATCCAGAGTGGCTAAAAAAACTTGATAATATGTTACAATTGGAGAAGAATAACTTTAATAAGTTTGATTCTGATTATCAAGAAGGAAAAATTCCCTTTGGTACTTTCGCAATCCTCTTTAATAAGAATCCTATTGAACTTTGGGAAATTTTGGTTGGTAAGCCTGAATCTTACATCCATGCCTGGTCAGACTTTAATTATGAAAAATTTGAAGATGCTCTTACGTTACTTCAAAAAGGAGGACTTGTAGTAGTCGATCCAGTATCTTTACTGACTCTCCACCAGTTAGGGATAGCAGATGATGCAGTTAGAGTCTTAGGGAAATTAGGACTGGCTCAATCAACTCTCGATTTACTTCAGCAAATGGTTGAAAAATTTCTTGGATGGGGAATAGAGGGTTTTACAACTTATGGAATTGTGAATGAAAAACGAATTATACAAAAGTTTAGCTCCGAGGAAGTTTCTCAACAAAGAGCTTACTTTGAACAAATTATTGGTTGGGTAAGAAACAATTGTTATATTCTCCCTTGTTGGAGAGCTCTTGATATTAGTAAAGATAAACGAAATCAACTTAACGAGCTTATAGGCACAGCCTTTGTCGATACTGTGCTAATTGCTGGAGAGCCAGGACATATCCTATATTCTGATGATCAGGTGTTGCGCTGGTACGCTCGTGTAGAATCAGGAGTTGCAGGAGTTTGGACTCAGGTTATTTTAAATTACTGCCTACAGCAAAAAGGTATTGATGAAGCGGTGCATCGTAGCGCAACTTTGCAGCTGATTCTATTGGGTTATAACTACACCGTTGTAGATGCAGACATCCTGATGGAAGGAGCTAAGCAAGCTAAATTGGAAATTAAACGAAGTTACACTGCGGTTTTAAAAGTTCTTGCAGATAGAAGAATATCGTCAGACTATATTGCTTTTGTTGCTGCTGAATTTATCTGCAAGCTGTGGGTGGAATTTAACGTTCCTTTTCTTAGGGATAACTTGATTTTGGAGTTATTAAAATTCATCGTATCTGGACGATCTCAAAGGCAAATTATCCCAAAATTGGCAAGTTGTATTGATAAGAGGTTGGCTTTGATGCCCATTGCTAAAAATCAAATATTTCATTTAATAGAAATATGGTGGAATTGTGGAATATATTATTAATTGATATTATATAGCGATGATTTGGTCTTGCTCGCTGCTAATGACGAGCAGACTATCTAAAGAGAGGACAAATGGGTAGAAAATTAGTTATAATTAATACATAAGATTTAATAATGTACTTGAACTGGCAGGGTGTCTTTCAGTGAAAAAATTTAAATTGGAAAAATGAGTAATTCTGCTGAGAGCGACACAGAAACATTAAAGGATAGCACTCAAGAGTTTGAGTCCCTGCAATGGGAATTGGCTGTAGCGCGAGAAATCCAAAATTGCCAAACAGAAGCGCAATTGCTGATTAAACTAGGTAGCCTCTATTACTCCCGAAGCAATTACGATCGCTCCCTGGATTACTACCAACAGAGCTTGAACGTAGCAAAAGCGATTCCAGACCGCAGGTTGGAAGCATTATCTCTACTAAGTCTAGGTTGGGTGTATCAAAGAATAGAAACTAATGATGGCAACTATAAGCAAATGCTGGAATGCCATCATCAGTGTTTAGCCATTGCCCAGGAAATTTCAGATCTGTGGCTGGAAGGGTCAGCTTCAGCTAGCCTGGGACGTACCTATCAGCATTTGGGAGAGCATCATAAAGCCATTGAATATTCGCGCCGTAGTTTAGCGATCGCACGGAAAATTCATCACCTGACGCTAGAGGTAAATTCCCTTGCCACCTTGAGAAGTGCTTATGATGCTCTAAGTCAGCACGATCGCGCTGAGGCTTATCAAGCCGACCTCACACCATCTGGAGAATCTGTGTTAGCAGAGTTAGGTATTAAGCCAGATTCTCTAAAATTATCTAAAATTCTGCCTCTGCAACGAGTCCAATATCGAGCTGCCATTAACTGGCTGACGAAATACCAATCGCCGCCTCAAGCAACTAATCGGGAGAAGGTGAAGAGTTATTTGGAAGCTTTTCACCATCTATGTGAAGTAGAAGCTTGGGGAACTGCTAGCAAAATTTTAGCAATTCACCTCAATACTCCTACTAACGAGGAGTTCCACAACCAACTCAAAACTTGGGGCTACTATTCAGAGCAGATAGCGCTTTACAACAGACTGTTATTTAAAGTGAGTCCAAGTTGGGACACGATTTGTCTAAATGGCTTAGCCAATTCCTATAGCGCCCTTGGTAATTATGCTAAGGCTATCGACCTGCAACAACAGCACGCTGAAGTCGCCCGGGCAATCCAAGATATTCGATCGGAGGGCTATGCTTTGGGGAATATCGGGCTCAATCACTACTACTTAGGAAATTACGCTCAGGCAATTGAATTCTTGCAGCAAGCTTTGGCCATTCTAGGCGATATTGAGGACAGTCGCGCTTTTCAGGCATTTCTAGGCAATCTGGGACTTGCTTACTACAGTTTAGGAAACTACATCAAAGCGATTGAGTGCCATCAACAAAGTTTAACCCTCGCTCAAGCAAATCAAAATCGTCGAGGAGAGGGGGAAGCTTTAGGTAACCTGGCCAATGCCTACATTGCGCTAGGGCAGTTTACTAAAGCGATTGAATACCATCAACAGCATTTGGCGATTGCCCATAAATTGGAGGATCGATACGGAGAAGGGAACGCACTGGGCAATTTAGGAAATGCTTACAATGCCTTGGGAGATGCTGTCAAAGCGATTGAATGTCATCAGCGCAGCCTGTCTATTGCTAAGGAAATCGGCGATCGCCGAGGCCAGGGGGTGTCTCTCTGTAGTTTGGGTAGTGCCTACTATGCCTTGGGAGATTACCCTCAAGCCATTGAATGCTACGAACAGAGTTTGGGGCTTACCATGCAAATTCAAGACCGTCGTGGCGAAAGTCAAGCACTCACTGGTCTAGGGCTGATCTACGACGATCTGGGTGACTATGGCAGAGCGGTTGAATACCACAAACGGGCATTGAAGATCGCCCAGTCAATTCAAAATCGTGGCAGTGAGGGTAAAATTCTTGGACAGATCGGTAGTGCTTATATAGGTCTAGAAAACTACCCAAAAGCAATTGAGTGCCACCAGCTGAGTTTGGAAATCGCCTGGGAGCTTAAAGACCGGGATGAAGAAAGAATTGCGCTAGGGAATTTGGGTAATATAGCCTTTTGTGTGGGGAAATATGGGCAGGCAGCCAACTTCTACAAATTAAGCTTAGATCTTTCACGGGAACTGCAAAACCAGCGTGGGGACGCCACCATGTTAGGTAACTTAGGGACGGTACTCTTACAACTTGAGCGATATGCAGATGCGCTGGAACATTTGCAGGTAGCCTTAGAGATTAGCAGAAAAATTGGCTTTCGGTCTAATGAAGCGATGGTACTTAGGAGTCTAGCAGAGTTGCATCAGAAGTTAGAACAACCAGCACAGGCAAGAGAGTATTGTGACCAGGCTTTGGCGATCGCTACCAAATTAGGCATTCCGCTGAGCCAAGATTGTCACGAACTTAGGGCTAAACTGAGGATATATGAAAAGCAGATGCTGGTTGAGGAGGAACACAACTTACCAGCACAAGATTTGACAAACTGACGCAGATCGCATGACGAATGACATTGCCGAATTAGATACAAATCCTCAATCTCGATCCCTTACTCAGGAATTTGGCTTAACGGCTGATGGCCAACAACTACTGGCTGAGGTTGAAGCTAGTTTGGCAGCACAGGATAGTACTAAGATTCGTCCTTGGGAACGTGCTCATTATAGAGCGGTAAAAAACTGGCTTCACAAGTACAAGCCACCCATAGCTGCTTCAAATTTAGAAAAAGTTCGCGGATATTTGGAAGCGTCGTACCATCTGTGTGAAGTAGATGCACAAGAACAAGCTAATAAAATTATTGGAATACGTCTTAACAGTATTCCCAATCAAGAGTTGCATTCGCAACTTGCTGTTTGGGGCTACTATAGAGAACAAATTTATCTCTATAATAGGCTTTTAAGCCAAGCAGATCCTCGTGTAAAGCTTGTTTATTTGACAGGGTTGGGTAACGCTTATATTTTTCTGGGCAACTACGATATAGCAATTAATTATCATTTACAAAATCTAACTGAGGCACGGAACATCAGTGATAGAGAAGCTGAAGCCACTGTATTAATTAGTCTTGCTGCTACTTATATTTTTATGGGTAAGTACTCAGAAGTAATTACCTATACTCAGCAGTCTTTGAAAATTGCACAAGCAATTGGAAACGTAAAATTAGCAGGCAACTGTTTATGTAATTTAGGAATAGCACAGTATTATTTGAGCAATTACTTAAAAGCAATTAAATATCACGATCGAGACCTAATTGTTGTCCAAAACAATGGCGACATTGAAGCAGAAGCTAGAGCAATGGGCAATCTAGGAATTTGTTACTTTTGTATAGGAAAATATGCCAAAGCTACTGAATATTTTAAAAAAGCTTTAATAATTTCGCGTAAAATTGGTAACCCCAAAGTAGAATCTGCGGCGCTGGGTAATTTAGGTTGTATTTATAATGAACTATGCAATTACTCCGAAGCCATTAAATTTTACGAACAACAGTTACAAATTACACAAGAAATCGGTGATCGTGCTGGTGAGGGAATAGCACTAGGCAATTTAGGAACTGTTTATGATTCTTTAGGAAATCACTGTCAAGCTATTGAATATCAACAGCGACGGCTAGCAATTACACGAGAAATCGGCGATCGTAATGGAGAAGGAAAAGCACTTGGAAATCTGGGAATCTCCTATTATTGCTTAGGTGACTACCCGCAAGCAATTGAGTTTTATCAACAACGGTTAAAAATTGCACTAGAGATTAGAGATATTGCTGGGCAAGGAATCGTTTTATATAATTTAGGAGAAAGTTTAGCTAAACTTAAGCGGTATTCAGAAGCACTGGAGTCTTTGCGGAAATCTCTCGATATTTTTAAGGCTATTGGTGTGCATTTCAAGGAAATTCAAATTTTGCGAATGTTGGCGAAAATATACCAGGGATCAGGTCATTACTTTATGGCTTTTAAATAT
>NZ_JACJUP010000100.1:0-10499 GCF_014748295.1 Planktothrix sp. FACHB-1355
CCGATCTCGGTAAAAGAGGAGCGTTGGCGACTTTATCCTATGTAATACCGTTTGATGTTTTGGCAGGGCGTCGATTCCTCGTGTCTGGAGGGGGCGATGGTGGTATGCAGTTCGACATCGAAGCTAGTTACTATTATCCCCTCACCGATAATATTGCCCTTATCCCAAGCTTTTACGTGATTGAAAACGCCAATAACTTTAATGACAACCCGGCTATCTTCGTAGGGGCTGTGCGAACGCAGTTTAGCTTCTAGAACAGCTTGGTGTATTCCCTATGGACGATGAGAAACCGGGTTTCTTTCGTTGCGACAACCCAAAGAAACCGGGTTTCTGGGATTACAGTGCTTAGCGGTTAGCGGTGTTTCTACGATCCTAACTGGTAAATTGTATTTGCCATATTTTAAAATTTGATGTTATAATAAGTATATACACGTATAAATTGTCAAAATAATGTTCTTCAGCAATATATACTCATAAGATAATTTAATAAACGGCTAGCAAATGAGTCATTTTACGTAAAAATACGGTTAGAGGAGTATAAAAAATATGAAACTGAAAATTATCGTCAGTACAGCGCTCGTCAGCACAATGCTAGGTTTAAGTACGATCGCAAAAGCTGAAAATCCCCCACAGGTTCAACAGTTGCTGCAAACCAAACAAGGCGCGGGACTGAATTTAACAGGCGTGAACCTCAGCGGTGCTGACTTAGGAAATGCGGATCTTCGCGGTGCTAATCTTAACGGTGCCAATCTGACTCGCGCCAACCTCAGCGGTGCTAACCTCAACGGCGCTAACCTCAGCGAAGCCAAACTCAACGGTGCCAACCTGAATGGTGCAAATCTATCAGTAGCTAATTTGGTTAATGCCACCTTTAATGAAGCTACTTTAGTTGGGGCTAATTTAAATGTAGCGAACCTCAAAGGAGCCGATTTGATTGGTGCTGATTTGAGGGAAGCCGATTTGTTCAGAGCAAATTTGAGTGCGGCAAACCTCAGAGGTGCAAACCTATTTAAAACAAATCTCAATGCGGCTAACTTGTTTGGCGCTAACTTGTACGGTGTGAGAGGTGCGAACTTGACGAATGCAGCCGGTGTAACTCGTTAATTGTAAAACGGGTGTTTTAACCAGGATTTAATTGCAACATATTTGTAGGGTGCGTTAGCTTTCAGGTTAACGCACCCTACTGTATTTTCATAAACTTTTGGCATGAGGCTAAGGGTTTTCACGTTTGCGTAAGTAAGTAGGTGGGCATAATTAAACATAGGGTGGGCAGTGCCCACCCTATGTTTAATTATCTTTGCTTTATTTACACTGACTTACTTACTTAGTCGCTTACTGGCAAAAATTAAGTATTTTCTTGGTTGCATATTTTTTTTATTCGACAATCGCTATTTATTATTTTTGCAAATTAAAATTAACCAAAAAATTATTTATTCCCTGGTAACAGAGGGGTAATATTGGGAACAATAAAATATAAGACCTGCTAGGTAAAAAGGAAAAAAATATGAAAATCACAATTTTAGTCAGTCTAGCACTACCGATCGCCATAAGTTTCGTCCCGGCGGTTAAAGCCGAAAACCCCGCTGATGTTAAGCGTTTGTTGGAAACTAAGCAATGTCAAGGTTGCGATCTCAGTGGCGCGAACTTGCTGGGTGCAGATCTCAGTAAAGCGGACTTGAGAGGCGCAAACTTAAGCGGCGCTAGGTTGGGAGGAGCGAACTTGTTTGCTGCTAATTTAGCTAATACTAATCTAATAAATGCTAACTTGATTAATGCTAACTTGTTTAATGCAGAACTGGTGGGTGCAAACCTGAATAATGCTGACTTGAGTAATGCTAATATCAGTTCTGTAAACTTGAGCAATGCGAATTTAAATAATGCGAATTTAAGTAATGCAAATTTAGGCATCTCAAACTTGATAGGTGCCAATTTAAATAATGCGAATTTGAGCGGTGCTAATTTGATGGATGCCAATATGAATGGAGTCAGTTTGCATCAAGCTAACCTGGTGGGTGTGAATATGAATGTTGTTAATTCGCCAAAATCTAATTTGACGGGCGCAAGCCGTGTTAACTGGTCTGAGGTAACGGGCGAAAGGAAGTCCGAGGCGCGATAGCTGTGTATTTTTTGCTTGTTTGGGTGCATCCGATCGCATTTGCAGTTACTAAACCTTTACTTGTATGTAAAGGTTTATGTTTATATATTTAAATATGTATTAAAAAGTAAAAAATTAGAACGATCGCTTGACAAGTAGCATTTTATAATTTTTAGGTTATTTAAGTACAAAAAAACTGGTTTGCTGGACATCAACTTATTGACAAAATCATAAAATATGCCTAAAGTTTACCAAAGGTAAACAGCAAGTCAAAATCTAAGGAAATGTGCCATGCTGCTATCACCCCAAGAAAAAGATAAACTGTTGATTTTTACTGCTGCTCTGCTGGCAGAAAGACGTAAGGCAAAAGGGTTAAAATTAAATTATCCGGAAGCTGTGGCGTATATTTCTGCTGCGATCTTAGAAGGTGCAAGGGAAGGAAAAACTGTCAGCGAGTTAATGAGCGAAGGTAAACAAATTTTGAAAAGAGATGAGGTCATGGATGGCATAGCGGAAATGATTCATGAAGTGCAGGTAGAAGCGACTTTTCCAGATGGAACAAAATTAGTAACTGTACACAATCCGATTGGGGATTAGGTAAGTTGTAAATTTTTATTAACGAACCGCGTTAGCGAAGCGATTCGCGATAGAGAATTAGAAGCGAAAAGCGCGAAGGAAGGAAAAGCAATGATACCTGGAGAAATAATTGCTAAAGCAGGTGAAATTGAGTTAAATGCAGGGCGAAGAACGATTGAAATAGAGGTAGTTAATAAAGGCGATCGACCAATTCAAGTGGGTTCTCATTTCCATTTTTATGAAGTTAACGAGGCGCTAGAATTCGATCGGGAACAAACCAAAGGAATGCGCTTAAATATTGCTGCGGGAACAGCGGTAAGATTTGAAGCTGACGGGACAAAGAAAACAGTTGAATTAGTTGAATTTGCTGGTACGCGGGAGATTTATGGTTTTAATGCGAAAGTGAATGGAGCCTTGAGGTAAAGTCAAGCAAGACAAGGGATTTTAGCTATGCAAAAATCAGCAGCTAGATTGGGAGTTGGCGGGCCAGTAGGCAGCGGTAAAACTGCTTTATTAGAAAGTATAATTCCGATGTTGATGGAGAAAGGTATTGAAGTAGCAGTTGTCGCTAATGACTTATTAACTACTGAAGATGCAGAACGGTTGAAACGCGGCGGATTTTTGCACCCAGAACGTATTGTAGGAGTGGAAACGGGTAGCTGTCCTCATACAGCAATTCGGGAAGACCCTAGCATGAATTTGCTGGCAATCAAAGATTTGGAATTGCTTTATCCCGAATTGGATTTAATCTTTGTAGAAAGCGGGGGTGACAATCTTGCTTCCAGTTTCAGTTACGATTTAGTAGATTCCTATATCTTTGTGATTGATGTAGGTGCTGGCGATGATATTCCCCGCAAAAAAGGGCCAGGTTTCGTACAAGCAGACTTGGTAGTGATCAACAAAATTGATATCGCTCCTTATGTCGGCGCAGACTTAGAATTAATCCGCAAAGAAGCTCCTTTATACCGTCGAGGTAAACCGATCGCATACACTAATTGTAAAACAAAAGAGGGATTAAATGAAGTGGTTAATTTTATTATGGAGACTGTTCTATTTCGCAGCGCCACTGCAAAAGTAAGTTAATGTTTTATAATATAATTCTTGGGAAATGCTGAAAAATAGGATTTTTTAACCACAGATATCCACAGATGAACACAGATGAACACAGATGAACACAGATTGAGACACAGCCTTCCCGCAGGGTACAAAAATGAATTTGATGATATATCTGGAGATTGTCAAAAGATTTATTAAACCTTAGCGTCCCTTTGCGTTTACCTTTGCGTCCTTTGCGTTAAAAAAAGATCCAATTGAAAACCCTCAACCAAACAAAAAACTTAGAACTAAAACTCAAGTCCGATCGCAGCGATCGGACTTCCATCATCCATCAGCATACAGCATATCCCTTCCGCCTTTCTCCCACATTTCGCCTTGATACTGCCGATCCTAAATCTGCTTATATATATATGATGAGTGCATCTCCAGGGTTACTCGCCGGAGATGAATTAAATATATCGTTGCAATTAGCAAATAATACCAGTCTTTACCTCACAGATCAAGCAGCTACTAATGTTCATTCTATATCTATACCGGACACAAAAGCCATAACTAATTATGAAATTGAAATAGGAGAAAGCGCAGCTTTAGAATTTGTCCCAGAACCGCTGATTTTATTTAAAGATTCTGCATTGCAGCAAACTACTCGCATCAAAATTCATCCAACAGGCAATCTATTTTTAAGCGAAATAATTGTACCGGGAAGATTGGCAAGAGAAGAAATTTACGATTTTCACTATTATTGCAATCGCTTGGAAGTAAGTTCGACTGAAGGAGAATTATGGTTTACCGATGCAATGCGCTTAGAAGGAAAACTCAATCCTTTCAAAAATAGCGATATCTTCGCTAGTGCGCCTATTTTGGGAAATGCGATCGCACTACTACCCAAAGCAAATTTAGAATTATTAAGGGAAGCTGTAGAAGACTTAGAAATTGCCAAATGTTCTGATATAGTTGTAGCTAGTTCTATATTACCGCAAAGTAAAGGTTTGCTGATTAGAGCTATCGCCAAGAGTACCCACGAACTGAAAAAATACCAAAAATATACCTTAAACTGCGTGCGCCGTTTTGGCGATCGATCTCCTTTACCCCACATTCCCAAATGACAGAACTGGCAGAAATTTATTTAGGTAATTTGGCAGAGAATGCGACGCTATCCGAACGGATAGAAAAAGCGCGTCAGTCAGAAGGTTTTTTGGAAGTGGATATTACGGAAGTTGATAGTCGCAAAGGTCGAATTTATGCTCGTTCTAATTCTGGTATAGATGTGGGAATTGTCAAAAGTCGAGATTGGTTATTGCGGGAAGGAGATGTGTTAGAAACCGCACAGGGAAAGTTGGTGCTGATTCATCTGCGATCGCAAAAAGTCTTGGTAATTACTTTCTCGGAAAAAATATCGAATTTTCCCATAAAATTAATCCATCTAGGTCATGTTTTGGGCAATCATCATTGGCCGATAATTGTGCAGGATAATAAAATTTACGTAGAATTAATAACAGACGCCGAAGTAGTAGAATCAACTATTCGCGATTTTCATATTCCCGGTTTGCAGCTAGAATATGAATTGCGATCGCCTCACGAACACCTCTCATTTTCCCAACATTCCGAACACCATCACCACTCATGAACAAAGCTGCATCTACCATCGCCCAACAACTCGCTTTAATGCAGTTATCCGATTCTTTTTTTCCATCGGGTTCTTTTACATTATCGCACGGATTGGAATCTTTGGTACAAGAAAATAAATTGCGATCGCCAATTGATTTACAAACTTTTCTGCGGTTGCTTTTACGTAACAAAGTAGGGCCAACAGATGTGGTAGCATTAATCCATGCTTATCGGGGAAGTGCGATCGGTGACTTAGAAGCAGTTCGCCAAGCAGATGCCCAATTATTTGCCCAAACTTTAATCGAAAAAACTCGCGAAACTCAGCGCAAAAGCGGACGCGCCTTACTTGCGATCGCTACTTCCACTTGGCAAGATTCCCAATTAGAAATTCTCGAAAAAGATGTAGCAAAAGGAGAAATAAATTGCTTGCATCCAATTATATTTGCTGTAGTGGGAAGGGTAGCCAATTTGAGCGAACGAAATACAGTACTCGCTTTTTTACATAGTTTTGTTACAGGTTTATTAGGGGCAGCAATTCGATTAAGTGTTATCGGACACATACAAGCACAAAAAGTTCTGCTAAATTTAGCAACGGATATCGAAGAAACCTATCAAAATGCTACTTCTTTAAAGCTGAGTGAAATGTGGTCTTGTACGCCTGCGATCGATCTTGCCCAAATGCGACATCAAAAATTAACTCACAGGTTGTTTGCTAGTTAATAATAAACTATCCATTACCTCATAGTACAGCCATAAAATCAAATTTAACCCAATAAACATAACAATAAATCTTAAAAACATCTGTGTTTATCTGTGTTCATCTGTGGATATCTGTGGTTAAAAAAATCTTCCCCGATCGCTTTTCCGATAAACTATTATAAGCCTTATTTAAAAAGCAAAATAAATTCGCAGGAGAACAAAATATGGCCAATAGAATGAATCGACAAGCATATGCCGCCATGTTTGGCCCAACCGTGGGCGATCGCATTCGTCTTGCGGACACGGAATTATTCATAGAAGTCGAAGAAGACCGCACTACTTACAATGGCACACTTTACGGTGAAGAAGTTAAATTTGGCGGCGGTAAAGTAATTCGAGATGGCATGGGACAATCCCCAATTACTAATGCTGCTGGCGCGGTAGATACGGTAATTACTAATGCTTTGATTCTCGATTGGTGGGGCATCGTCAAAGCAGATATCGGTATCAAAGATGGTAAGATTTACAAAATTGGAAAAGCAGGCAATCCTTACACTCAAGATAATATAGATATTATCATCGGGCCTGGTACTGAGGTAATAGCTGGAGAAGGCAAAATTCTCACTGCTGGGGGAATTGATTCTCACATTCACTTTATTTGTCCGCAGCAAATTGAAACTGCCCTTGCCTCCGGTATTACTACTATGATTGGCGGCGGAACTGGCCCCGCTACAGGCACTAACGCGACTACTTGTACTCCTGGCCCTTGGCACATTTACCGGATGTTACAAGCAGCTGATGCCTTTCCGATTAATTTAGGTTTTTTGGGAAAAGGTAATGCCAGCAAACAGGAAGGATTAATCGAACAAATCGAAGCTGGTGCAATGGGATTAAAGCTGCATGAAGATTGGGGAACTACACCTGCTGCGATCGATACTTGTCTTTCCGTTGCCGATTTATACGACGTACAAGTAGCAATTCACACCGATACTTTAAACGAAGCTGGATTTGTAGAAAATACGATCGCAGCTTTTAAAGACCGCGTTATTCACACATTCCATACCGAAGGTGCAGGCGGCGGTCACGCACCCGATATCGTCAAAGTTTGCAGTTATTCAAATGTTTTACCTTCTTCTACCAATCCCACCCGTCCCTACACGATCAATACCTTAGACGAACATCTCGATATGTTGATGGTGTGCCATCACCTCGATAAAAATATTCCCGAAGATATCGCTTTTGCTAATTCGAGAATTCGTCCCCAAACTATTGCCGCTGAAGATATTTTACACGATATCGGTGCGATAAGTATGATGTCTTCTGATTCTCAAGCAATGGGAAGAGTAGGCGAAGTAATTATTCGCAGTTGGCAAACCGCCCATAAGATGAAAGTGCAAAGGGGAATCTTACAATCTGCTGGCGAAGTTAGTCAAGATAACGATAATTTTCGCGCCAAAAGATACATCGCTAAATATACCATTAATCCGGCGATCGCACACGGTATTGCTAATTATGTCGGTTCCGTGGAAGAAGGTAAATTGGCAGACTTGTGTTTGTGGAAACCAGCATTTTTCGGTGTGAAACCAGAAATGGTAATTAAAGGAGGTGCGATCGCATGGGCGCAAATGGGCGATGCTAATGCCAGTATTCCCACTCCCGAACCGGTGCATATGCGCCCAATGTTTGGTAGTTTTGGCGGCGCAATCGGGGCAACTTCTATTACTTTTCTTTCCCAAGTTGCCTTAGAAAAAGATATTCCCAAACAACTCGGTTTAACATCTCGCATCAGGGCAGTTGCCAATACCAGAAATATCAGTAAAGCAGATATGAAACACAACAGCGCCACCCCAAAAATTGAAGTCGATCCTGATAAATACGAAGTTAGGGCAAATGGGGAATTATTAACTTGCGAGCCTGCGAAAGTTTTACCGATGGCGCAGCGTTATTTCTTGTTTTAATTCAGTTTTACTACCCAGATCCCCGACTTCTTCAAGAAGTCGGGGATCTAGAGAAGCATTTCAATAACTTCGCGCAGATTCTCTTGTAACTCTTCGAGAGTTTCTCCCTGCGAATGCGCTCCGGGAAATCCAGGAACATAGCCAACATAGAGCTTTGTATCAGGATCTCTCTCGACGATAGCTGTGAAAATTTTGATAAGTTTAGCTTTCATATATTAACCCTTTTAAAAATTGTAGGTTGGGTTGATGCCAGGAAACCCAACCTACGAAAACCGCAGTTTTATGCTAAGCCTGAAGCTGCCGTTGGGTGCAGCAAAGTGTTATACCTGCGCTTTTGAACATGAACCTTCGGAGGGAAGTTGGGCTTCCACAATAATCTGTTTGAAACCTCTGTCTTTAAGAACTTGGTTAAGTAGATTTTCAACAGTCTTTTGAACGCGATCGCTAGCTGTCTTTATCAGCCAACTTTGACAAGCAGCATCCTCAACTTTTTTGAGGGCTTCACGTTGGGCTTGCGCTTGCAAGTTAACAACGTCAGGACCCCATCCTAAAAGACCTCGGTCATAGGAATAAACACTAGAGTGTTCCAGATTAAGCTTACTGTCAAGAATTTTCAGCGGAGGTAAAGTTACAGTAATTTTCTCTCCTTCAACCTGCACATTATCCGTCTGAAACTCCTTTAAGTCAACTCCAACTCGGACATTACCGTGAGCGATATAGAGCAACTTACTCTGCGCTATCATCCCTTTTTCACTTACAGGTACCACAGCATCCATTTCAAACATGGCTGTAGTCAATTCACTTACGTCTCTAACTTGACGCACTATCAGCGAACCTGGATCGATTATCTTTTCTGACCCGCTTCTTGAGTGATAAATTTGGTAACCCAGCCACAACACAAGGATAAACAAAAGCAGAACAATCCCGACTAACACTTTATTAAGTAAATTCGAGGCTTTAATTAAGCTAGCTGTCATACGTCATCTCCATTTTGAACAACTATCCTTTCGGCCAGTCCAAAGGTAGTATTCCCAATTCTGAGGTATAAAGCACACACCCTGGCAAGTACTAGGCCACAACAGTTTATCATCGGTAGTAGAAGGTCAGTCTAAATAGACTATTCAATTGCGATGTCCAATTTGCAACTTGACTGGGATCGCCCTGTCAAAATCAGTTCACAAGTCTCGGAACACATTTTACGGGTGCGAATCGTACCAAAGAGCGATCGCACACTGAAAACCTCCCAGTCTAATCGCTAAAATTCATGTTTGAATTCATAAATCAATTTAAGCTATGACAATAAGTTTTGCGATCGGACGCAAAAGCGATAGTTTCAACCGCTGACCCCCCTACGAATGTGCTACGAATATTCAGAAACCCGGTTTCTCCAAGAAACCGGGTTTCTATAAGTTAACTCGTTACGACACTTGCTTTAACCAAATATCGACATCAACTGCCAATTTTTTAGCCAACCGCAACAGAGGACGAAGTTGGGATAACTCCCAACGACAAACTCCTTCGTTTTCTGGCTTCCAATTAACATCAACCACTAAGCACTGCGGCACTATATACTTGTGCAAGCAGTAGCAAAATACTTCTTGGGCTCGCTCCATAGATAAGCCGAGATTGAGGTTATTGCCTACATCGATCGTCCGTTCGATCCGTTCCACATCGGTTTCCAAAGTAGCTGGGTTGCTGTCGTGCAACAAATGCCAAAGCGCCTTCAAAATCAACCGCTCTAAAGTTTGCTTACCTTCGCGGATATTCAGCTTGCAGCGCATATTTTTGGCTTCTGTCGCGATCGCTTCCAATTCTGCCAGCTCGCCCAAACCCAAATGCGCTTCACCAGTTGACAAATCGCTCAATTCGTGTTCCAATTCCCGCAAAGCGATCCTCGCCCGATTACTCAGCGCAATATCGGCGGCAACTTGCAACTCTTGCGGTACGGGCAGCTCATCCCGGTGGAACGCCATCAAAACACCGAAATTATCCCGATAAACTTGAGTATAAAGTTGATCCAGACGAGTCAGTGTTTCCTTACTCAACAGCTCCATGATCCGGTGCCGTTCCTCAGCAAACAAGTTCTGCAAGCTAAAACTTTGATCGCCAAACACTTGGCTCATCGCCAGAATAGTTTGTGCCGCACTAGCTTGTTGCAAAGCCTCAAACAGCTGCTCTTTCAACTGCGTGTAAGCGCGACGACTGGTGAAAGGTTGAATGCAGCAGTGGAAATCCCAACCGCCCAAATGCAAAACGGCAAAGACCAGATGCACGCTTTCCCAGGTAATTTCCGACACCATCCGCACTTGCCCTACAGCCAGAGTCAGGGGCCCCATGCTTTGCATCTGGTAATCTAGCCGATGCGCGGAGTAACAATAAACGCGAGTTTCGTGGGAGTAATTGGTGAACAGGGAAGTAATCGCGTAGTGCGCTGCCACTTGCTTAAAGCTAACTTGGGCAGATACTACCAGTTGCCGATAAATTTCCGCACCATTTTGGAAACGATC
>NZ_JACJUP010001000.1:0-2606 GCF_014748295.1 Planktothrix sp. FACHB-1355
GGGAGTTAAGTAGATATCCTGGGGGCGAAAAATCGGCAGGTACTGGTGACGCCAAACTTTGGCAAACACAGTGCGATCGAGTTGAAATATTTTTCCCCGTGCGGGGTCTGCAATTGTCGCCGTATCGGAACTCAAAGCCAACAAAGCCACCGCATGAGGAAGTTTGCGAACGCCGCTGAACAGCCAAACTGCCAACACACCAGGGCGATTGATTTGCTGCATTTGTTCCCAAGTTGGGCCCAGTTCGATCGCATCCATACCCAAAGCTTTGGCCGCTACAATTAACTGGGGCATGGAAGTTCCCATACGACTGGTTCCAGCTAAACGCGCCACGCTGGATTCGGTGCTATCCAGTCCCCAGCGACGCAACAAGGTAGCCAACGCCGCAGGCGCACAGCTGCTGGTGGAAGTTTGCTTAAACACGCCATTCGGTTGCAGGTTATCTTCAAGAGACGAGTAGATGGGAGCCAAAAAATAAGCTTCGGCGGAGGTAAACGCACCCAGTCCCAGTAAGGCAAGCAAAACTACTGCAATTATCTGCGATCGCGCCGTGTACCAGCTAACTGTGAAAGCCATACCGCAAATTCCTAACAAGATTACCCGTAGCAATGTCCAACTCACCTGCATACCGTAGAAACGCCATTCCAAAGGCAAAATCTGCATCTGCGGCACATTTAATGTTAGTATCAATAATGCGAAATAGAAACCTAAGAAAGCTAGCGATATCCACGATTTACCCTTAAACAAATCGTTTGCTGTCGCGCCATTTCGCAGCAATACCTTGCCAAAAACCATACCCAAACGAAATAGCAACGAACCCAACAACAAAGTGATAATTATCTCCAGTCCCATAAAAGCCACGCAGGTTTTTTCCAGCAGCTTGTTTCTTCGTTATTAATAATTATGCCCAATCAAGAAAAACTGCGTCAGCAGCTACTACAACTCGACGGTCGCGGTTATAAAGCTTACCGAGATATTGAAGGAAGCTACGAGTTTTCCGATTTCACTTTAATAGTCGATCGCACTCAAGGAGATCCCTTCGCCGCACCCAGTCACTTCCGCGTCAAGGTAGCAGGAGAAATCGCCGCTTTTCCCCCTCAACTATACCAAACCAAAAGCCGTGCGATCGCCCTGCGCGATTACCTCACTCGTCAGTTCGATCTCTACGCCCGCAGTATCGGTAAAAGACGCGGTACTGGCAACAGCGGTTTAATCGGAATTACCCGGATCGGACAAGAAGTTTTAGAACGCACTTCCGTATTAATCGACGATGAATTTGTGGAAGTGCGATTTGTGGTCGGACTACCCGCTGGTGGGCGACGTATTCTGGGGCACCAAGCTGTCGAAATGCTCTGCGAACAAATACCCCAAATTGTCGATCGCACTCTTAAATATTATCACCTGGATGCGAACAAAATTCAACATCACGTTGAAGTTGTCGAGGATGCAGATTGGATAAGGCAACAATTAACAGAACGCGGTTTAGTTGCTTTCATTCCCAACGGTGCCATTTTACCGCGACGCAGCGGCGTCGATGACCAACCTTTGCCAAATGAAGCGGTAGCATTTCAATCGCCAAAATCACTGCAAGTCGAGTTTAATTGTCCGAATCAAGGTTTAATTACTGGCATGGGTGTACCGACAGGCGTAACTTTGATTGTCGGCGGCGGATATCACGGTAAATCCACATTACTCAGAGCAATTGAATTAGGAGTTTACAACCATATTCCCAACGACGGACGCGAGTTAGTAGTAACGCATCCAGCCGCAGTGAAAATTCGAGCCGAAGATGGAAGGAATATTGTCGGCGTCGATATTTCTCCTTTTATTAACCATCTTCCCCAAGGCAAATCTACAACTAACTTCTCCACAACTAATGCCAGCGGTAGTACGTCACAAGCGGCAAATATTATCGAAGCATTAGAAGCAGATGCCAAAGTATTGCTAGTCGATGAAGATACCGCCGCGACTAATTTTATGATCCGCGATCGCAGAATGCAAGCCCTCATCGCCAAAGATAAAGAACCGATTACCCCATTTATCGATAAAGTGAAACAATTGTATGCCGATTGCAACGTTTCTACTATTTTAGTCATGGGCGGTAGCGGCGATTACTTTGAAGTGGCAGATACCGTCATCGCCATGCAAAATTTTCAACCCGAAGATGTGACAGCAAAAGCCAAAACGATCGCACAACAATACACCTACTCGCGCACCCCCGAAGGTGGCGAAAAATTCGGACAAATTACACCGCGAATACCCCTACCGGAAAGCATCGACCCCAGCTATCGTCAGAAACAAGTGCGATTAAAAGTTCGCGATGTCGATGAGATGGTTTTCGGTACAGAAGATATCGATTTATCGGCAGTCGAACAAATTGTCGATACAGCACAATCGAGAGCGATCGCAGCTGCAATGGTTTATGCCGTGCGAAAATATATTGATGGCAAACGCACATTAGCAGAAATTCTCGCCCTTGTCATGGCAGATATCGAATTTCAGGGTCTGGATATTTTGACACCTTTCCCTCAATGCGACTTGGCAATTTTCCGTCAATTCGAGTTAGCTGCTGCCATCAATAGGTTGCGATCGCTTAGCGTGCGTTA
>NZ_JACJUP010001001.1:0-2680 GCF_014748295.1 Planktothrix sp. FACHB-1355
TAAAAATCAGTTTCAGCAATGGGTAATGGCGAACATTGGCACAAGTCAATTGCCTAAATACGAGACAGTTCAGGCGGGTGGAGAATCTCACGCGCCAGAGTTCCTTTCCAAAGTTCTTGTAGGTAACGAAAAATATGGAGAAGGGAAGGGACGCAGCAAAAAAGATGCTGAAAAAAGTGCGGCTGAAGATGCGCTTGCCAAGCTGAGAAAACAAGGGAAGATGTAGAATGGATGGGATATCGCGCTAATATTCTCACCCGCTGGGGAATCAATTCCCCAGCTAATAGCGAAAGTCCATTTAAATGGACTGGAAGATTAGTATTCGGTACACTTGAGTGGACTTAAGCTATGACGCTGGGATTTGAATCCCAGGCGGGCTGGAAGCGAAGTCAGTGGCTTTATATACAATTAAACCCATCATTTGCTAACAAAATCATTGATTTCCCTACGGATAATAACGCTGAGGTAAGATGTCCTATGAACCGCATTCTAATCGCTGAAGACGAACCGCGTATCGCCTCCTTTCTAGAAAAAGGATTGAAAGCAAATGGCTTTACTACTGTCGTAGTAGAAGACGGAAATGCAGCAGTTTGTGTCGCTGATAGCAAAGATTTTGATTTGTTAATCCTAGATATTGGCTTACCCGGAAAAGATGGTTTTCAGGTGTTAGAAGAATTGCGAGGTAGAGGAGAAAAACTTCCCGTAATTATCCTCACTGCACGCGATGATGTAACTGATAAAGTGGCGGGATTGGAAGGCGGTGCGGATGATTACGTTACCAAACCTTTTCGTTTTGAAGAATTGCTGGCGCGTGTGCGGGTAAGGTTGCGCGATCGCACTTCTTCTGCTACTACCAAAGATGATACGATCGTTCGCGCAGGAGATATCGTTTTGGATTTGCGATCGCGCCGCGTTTCAGTAGGCGATCGCAATATCGAATTATCCACTCGTGAATTTATTTTAGCTGAAACTTTTGTCCGCCATCCCGGACAAGTTTTTAGCCGAGAACAATTGCTCGATCGCGTTTGGGGTTACGATTACGATCCCGGTTCTAATATTGTCGATGTTTATGTCGGTTATCTCCGCAAAAAATTAGGTAGCGAGAAAATAGAAACTGTCAGAGGTATGGGATATCGTTTTTGTCCCTAAATCCGAATATTTCAAGCAACCTGCCATTAACAAGCAAGAAAAAATTAGACTGTGATATAATAAATTCATCCGTATAGATGTGAAAACGATAGCAACCGAACGCTGGACTGATGAAATGCTCGATAAATTAGCTGAAAAAGTTGAGAAAAATGCGGAAGCGATCGAGAAAAATGCCGAAGCGATCGAGAAACTCACAGAAAATGCTAAAGAGTTGAATATCCGTTTTAATGCTTATCAACAAACATCTCAATGGGTTGTTAACTTAGCCTTCGGTTTGTTAGCAACCGCAACCATCACAACCATTATTACTGCCGTTTTCAAGAAATAAGTCTGGAACTTACCTAGCGTCGCGAAAAAAACTGACTTTATAGATTTAAACCGCTCCCCGAAACAATATATTCTCGTAAATTACTACAACCAGATCGACTCAAAAACCCGGTTTCTTGAAGAAACCGGGTTTCTTCGATTAAATTAGATGAGAAAATTCTCATCTGACTTTCATCAAAATTTTAAACTTAACCCCAAAAATAATAATAATGTTTTTGGTGTGTGAGCGAGATGAAATCGGCATTTACCAATGAATTACAACAATACCAATGGCATAATCTGCCAGAAGATAAATTTGCATATATTTTCAAAACTGACTTAGCCTCAGAAAAATCAAACTGCTTATCAGAAATCGTAAACTCTTTCCAAAATAATTACGATCGACCCTTACTCAACAGGCAATTACCGTGTTAGAAGCATTCGTATTCGCCACAATATTGTGCGGTTTTTTCGGCATCATCCTCAAAAAGAACCTAGTGATGAAGATCGTCTCGATGGATGTGATGAGTGCGGGAGTGGTCGCCTATTACGTAGTAGTTGCATCGCGAGACGGTTTCTTAACACCCATTTTATCTACTGTCAAAAATGGCTCTTATGCCGATCCAGTACCCCAAGCGGTGATTTTGACAGCGATCGTCATCGGTCTTTCAATTCAAGCTTTAATGCTAGTCGGAGTAATGAAGCTGTCACGAGATAATCCCACCTTGGAATGTAACGAGATCGAGAAGAACAATACACCATGAATACCATAACGATCGCATGGATCGCATTCCCGTTTTTTGTAGGGTTCGTCATTTATCTACTTCCCAAACTCGATCGATATCTTAGTCTGGGTACAGCTATAGTTTCGGCTGCATATGCGTTTTGGTTATTTCTCCAACCATCACCGCTAAAACTGATATTACTCGATAATTTTGGTGTCACATTAGAAGCTGACCAATTAAGCGGCTTCTTTATCTTAACCAACGCCCTCGTCACCCTTGCCGTTATTTTCTACTGTTGGGAAACTGGTAAGAGTGCTTTTTTTTACGCCCAGGCAATCATTTTGCACGGGAGTCTCAACGCCGCCTTTGTTTGTTCCGATTTTGTCAGTTTATATGTGGCGTTAGAGGTAAGCGGTATCGCCGCCTTTCTCTTGATAGCTTATCCCCGCACAGATCGATCGATTTGGGTTGGTTTGCGCTATCTCTTTATCAGCAACGTC
>NZ_JACJUP010001002.1:0-2676 GCF_014748295.1 Planktothrix sp. FACHB-1355
CTCAACAAATTTTAACTTTTTATTTATAATTTTTAATTAAAAAATTCAGCCAAACCTTGGCTGCATAAGCGCGTTATACTAAGGCAAACTCTACAATTACTGGGTTTCCGCCAAAAGATTCACAGCTTGAGCTAACATAACCCAACGCGCAGTCAGCCTTGATTGGGTTTCGCAATTCCTCAAAGCAACTTACAATTATAGGGAAGTAAAATTAGCGAAATCGGTTAATATAGATTGCAAGTTTTACCTAAAAATTCCATACTATTTCAATCGGAGATTAGCTGTACTCTCTTATGGCATTAAATCTAACGAGCAACAAACCCCCTGTACGTCGCCATCGTTGGTTATCCCAATTAATAGCAATAATTGCCTTAATTAACTTAGGTTTAGTATTCTTTAACTTGAGTTACATACCTTGGCGAGACTTATACTTACAATATTTACCAAAAGTAACTCAGTTGTACGATCCGTTTAAAGGTATTGAACCTCATCGAGAAACTCAAAAATATCTCGACAAAGTTAATCAATTGGAAGCGGAAATAAGTCAAATAGGATTGGAATCGCCAGAATTAGAAATCTTACTATCTGAATTGCGAAGCCTGAGTAACCAAATGATAGCGGAAAATCCATTTGCGCTGGCAAATAAAAGCGGCAATTTAGAAAAAATTAAAAACCAAATGCGCGATCGCATTGGCATGGAATCCGCCCGCGAAGCTTTTAATCAATTTTGGAGTTTGTCTTATCTCACAGAAGCAAATTGGCGGAAAGAACTGAATTTCTTTAACAGACACATTCGACCGTCGATCGAAAGTAACTACTATCGCCATATTGACACAAACGGTAAATTTGTGGATAATTTCTGGCTGATTGACTTACCTTTTGTTATCCTATTTTGCTTAGATTTTCTGGTTCGTACTTTCTCTCTCAGTCGCGCCAATCCCCAATTAAATTGGTTACAAGCAATGCTGCGACGTTGGTACGACCTTCCTTTACTGCTACCTTTTGGGAGGTGGTTGCGAGTGGTTCCAGTAACGCTTCGCCTCCATCAAGCTGATTTGATCGATCTCGAACCTATCCGCCAACAAATTAACCACGATTTTGTCGCTAATTTTGCAGAAGAAATCACCGAAGTGGTAGGAGTGCGGATGATCGGTCAAGTTCAAGAGTCAATTCAGCGGGGTGATGTGACGCGATGGTTGTTTCATCCAGAAAATCGCCGCCCCTACATTGACATCAATAATACCAATGAAGCGATCGCGATCGCCTCTCGCATCATTCAACTTAGCATCTACGATGTCATACCGCAAGTACAACCCGACATAGAAGCTTTAGTCAGTCATATCATTGCCAGCGCCCTCAATCAATCTCCTGTTTACAAACAACTTCAAAATGTGCCCGGTTTGCATAATTTAGGCAACCAGCTTACCGATAATTTAGCCAAAGATTTATCTGGCACAGCTTATAAAACCCTGACCGCAACAATCGAAGACCCCGTAGTGGCAGAATTAACATCCCGTCTGGTGCAAAACTTTCAAAAAGGTTTAGAGTTGGAGTTAAAGAAAAAGCAGCACCAAACCGTTATTCAATCCTTACTTGTGGATATGTTGGAAGAAATCAAAATCAACTACGTCAAAGGTATTGCCGAAGGCGGAGTTGAAAAAATCTTATCAGAATCCGAACAACTGCGTCAGCTTGTGCGGCAGTAAGTTAGGGATTAGGGGATAGGGACTGGGGGTGAGGGAAGAGGAGAGGAAAAAAGCTACACCACCCTAAAGAAACCGGGTTTCTCTTGGGTGGTAGCAACAATATTTTGGGATCTTAAGACAAAAAAACCTGTTTTTGGTATTATTTTAACAATGCTCTAGACCGTAAGATTTCCCCAAAACAAACAAACCAAAAATAAAGTGCAATATTAATTTCGCTGAACAACTTGGGGATACCCTCAAGCAAACCGGGAATTCCATCACCGTGCAACTTGAGCGAATCAAACATAATGCCGATCGCTAATAATCCCATACCAGTTACCAACAGAAAGTAGGGTGTAGTTTTTATCCTGTGCCTAAATGCAACCGCGTATGTTGCTGCAACAAGGGCGTATACCAGGCTAGTTACTAACTTGGGAATACGAGCAAATACTAGAAGATAAATGTGAATTCGGAAGATTTCGTTGATGAGGAATCCTCCTGTCACAAGCGCAGAAACTAAAATAAACAAGTTATTTTTACCGCGTGGTTCTATTCTTTGTATCAATGCAAAAGTAAAAGCACAAACTATCGTTGGCACAGCGCACAATAGTTGGAAAGTCCGCGTTAATAAAGCCAACTCTGGTTCTCGAAAAGTGAAGGGAGGCAGGAATAAACCTCCTATTGATGCGCCAAAGAATTTTGCATATACAACCAAAGCGGCAACGAACAGCAGAGATAAAATGTTGACTAATAAAACAGAACGGTAAATAGTCATAATCTAAGTAGTGAATTATCCATCTCCATCTTAATAAGAAATTAAAATTGTTGAAACGTTGTGGCTTTGGCTTTAATAATTTTCATAATTTTTTTGAGTTTGGGATATGGCTTTTACTTCTGTGGCATTTGCAGTACAATGCGAGCGCACAGCGGGAAGGGGTTACGCGATCGCTCACCACCTGGCTACCTCCCGAATCTGCGATCGGCACTGTTC
>NZ_JACJUP010001003.1:0-2607 GCF_014748295.1 Planktothrix sp. FACHB-1355
AATTACTTACAGGAGAATTACCTTTTGCGTCAAACGATCCAATGGAGTTAGTGCATTGTCATATTGCGAAAATGCCTAGTGCATTAGGGAACAGGAAAGAAATTCCCCAGGTGCTTTCAGATATCGTGATGAAATTGATGGCAAAAAATGCGGAGGAGCGCTATCAAAGTGCATTAGGATTAAAATACGATCTAGAAAAATGTTTAACTCTACTTCAAAAAACAGGTGCGATCGATAAATTTGAAATTGGGCCAAGGGATGTGTGCGATCGCTTCATTATCCCCGATAAACTCTACGGACGGGAAAATGAAGTTCAGTCTTTACTGAAAGCCTTCGATCGTGTTGCTAACGGCAGTTCTGAACTGATGCTGGTGGCTGGTTTCTCTGGTATTGGCAAAACTGCGGTGGTGAATGAAGTCCACAAACCCATCACCCGACAGTGCGGCTATTTCATCAAAGGGAAGTACGACCAGTTCAATCGCAACATTCCGTTTTCAGCCTTTGTCCAAGCTTTTCGCAGCTTGATGGGACAAATCCTGAGCGCATCCGATATAGAACTAGCTCGCTGGAAGGAGCAAATCCTGGCTACTGTTGGTGAAAACGGACAAGTTCTGATTGAAGTCATTCCCGAACTAGAATGTATCATTGGACCCCAACCCCCGATAGTTGAACTGGTTGGTAGTGCATCTCAGAATCGATTTAATCTGCTGTTTGGCAAATTTATTCGGGTATTTACGAAAAAAGAACATCCCTTAGTGATTTTCCTCGATGATTTACAGTGGGCAGATTCCGCTTCTTTGAACCTTTTGAAATTGTTGATGAGCGAGTCAGAAGCAGGCTATCTACTCGTACTCGGAGCTTATCGGGATAATGAAGTTTTTCCGGCCCACCCGCTGATGCTAACCCTGAATGAGATTAGAAAACAAGATGTCAATCTCAATACTCTCATGTTGGCTGCTTTGAATGAATTAGATATTACCTGTTTAGTTGCCGATACATTGCAGTGTTCAAATAATATCGCTGCGCCGCTTTCGCACTTAGTCTACCAAAAAACTCAGGGAAATCCATTTTTCACCATTCAGTTTTTGTACGGACTGCACGAGGAAGAATGTATTACTTTCAATAGTTCCTCCGGCTATTGGCAGTGTGACTTAATCCAGGTGACACAGTTGGCTCTGACGGATGATGTTGTGGAATTTACGATCCGACGATTGCAGAGGCTACCAGAAGCAACACAGCAAGTATTAAAGCTAGCGGCGTGCATTGGCAATCGATTTGATTTAGAAACATTGGCAGTAGTCTGTGAAGCTACTCAAGATAGTGTAGCCGCAGATTTGTGGCGATCGCTTCAAGACGGGTTAGTTATTCCAGAAAACTCAACCTACAAGTTTTTCCAAGGAAAGGGACATCATATAGAAGCGGTTGATAACATTACTGTTATTTATCGGTTTCTGCACGATCGAGTGCAGCAAGCCGCTTACTCTCTGATTCCTGAGACTTTGAGACAAGCAACCCACTTCCAAATTGGCAAACTTCTGCTTGCTAATGTGTCGCCAGAAGAAAAAGGCAGCAAAATTTTTGCGATCGTCAATCACTTAAATGAGGGCTTTGTACTTCATCAAAGCCAGTCAGAACGTTCAGAACTTTTACAGCTAAATTCTATTGCAGGGAGAAGGGCTAAAGAGTCTACTGCCTATGGGGTTGCTGTTAACTACTTTACGGTAGCTAAAAGCTTGTTACCTCCAGATAGTTGGCAGCAATGTTATGAGAAAACCTTAGATGTTTATTTCAATCTCGCAGAAGTTAAGTATTTGTCTGGAGATTTTCAATCTTCTCTAGCCATTGTTGAAACGATCTCTAGCTTGGCAAGACAACAAATTGAAAGGGCTGAAGCGTTTAACCTAGCGATTCTGATGTTCACATTGCAAGGTCAGTACCTCCAAGCACTTCAGTATGGACAAAAGGCATTGTCTTGCTTGAATTTTGATTTATCAGAAATAGACTTACCAGAGAAACTTGAATCTTACCAACGTGAGATTCAATTGAAATTAGGGAATCGCACAATAGAGCAGCTCGTCGATGAACCAGAAGCTACCGATCCAGAAAAACGCCTGATTATCAAAATCTTGAATAATTTAATCGTACCCGTTTATGTTCTACAAAAAGGAGAACTATACTTTGTCGTCGCGTTATCAATGGTTTCAGTATCTCTGAATTTTGGCGTAATAGCTGAATCAGGCAACGGATTTTCAGCTTATGGAATGTATCTCGGATATTATCATAGCAACTATCAATCTGGCTATGAATTTGGAGTACTTGCAGAAAGTTTAGCCAAACGATTTAAGCAAGCAGATAATCTATGTAAAGCTTGCTATATGCTGGGGAATAATCTGCTTTCCTGGGTGCGTCCTTTGCGTTGCTCCGGGCCAATTTTCGATCGAGGATTAGTGGCTGGGCTACAGTCTGGGGAGATGGTTTTCTCAGGTAATCTTTTGATGTACAAGCTGCTCATTCCATTTTATGCAGGAGAAAGCCTATTAGAAATTCAGCAAAATCTGCCTGAATATTTAGAATTTTGTGCCAAGAAACTTAACTATCAGCTTCCTG
>NZ_JACJUP010001004.1:0-2662 GCF_014748295.1 Planktothrix sp. FACHB-1355
TCGCTGAATTTCAAGGTGGCCACCAGCACAACAATTATACTTTTATTATCCGGAGCTATAGCATTATTTTGTATAGAAAGTAGAAATCCAGAAACATTAGGATATCTTAGTTTAAAAGATAAATTATTGGCAGCTTGGTTTCAATCTGTAACCCCTAGAACTGCTGGCTTTAATACCGTTGACTTTGGCAAAATGACCCAGGCTGGTTTATTTCTGACAATTGCGCTTATGTTTATTGGTGCAAGTCCTGGTGGCACTGGTGGCGGGATTAAAACGACAACATTGCGAGTTTTAACCAGTTGCACAAAAGCAATTTTGCAAGGCAAAGAAGAAGTTCAACTTTATCATCGCCAAGTGGCATTAAGTCTGATTATAAAAGCAGTTGGTGTATTAGTTGGTTCCTTTGCCACCGTAGTGGTATCGACAATTTTAATTTCAATTACCGATCCAGAGTTGCAGTTTAGTCAAATACTGTTTGAAGTTGTCTCGGCGTTTGCAACAGTCGGTCTTTCTACAGGGATTACAGCTAGCATTACACCTGCGGCAAAACTGATTATAATTTCGACAATGTACATTGGAAGAGTAGGAGTTTTATTGATGATGGCCGCTATTCTGGGAGACCCCCGTCCCAGTGCAGTTCGCTATCCAGAAGAAAACTTACTCGTTGGGTAGTTAAGCAATAGCACAATTAACAGAAAGTGTGTGTAATAAAAGGTATTGGTATGAACCTGTCATCTCTAAGTTTTTTTCGCAGTTTACGTAAAGACAATCAACAGTTTGCGGTCATTGGATTGGGTCGTTTCGGTCGATCCGTCTGCTCATCTTTGCACAATATGGGATACCAAGTTCTGGGAACTGACGTTGACGAAAAACGAGTTTCCCAAGCTTTGACCGACCAGCTAGTTTCTCATGCAGTGCAATTGGATTCAACAGAACCGGCGGCTCTAAAAGAAGCGGGTATTTTTGAGTTTGATACAGTGATTATTGCTATTGGTAATTATATCCAAGAAAGTGTCATTACAACTCTGAATTTGAAAGAAGCTGGTGTGGCTCACGTTGTCGCGAAAGCTTCATCGGAAGTTCATGTGAAGCTATTGAAGCGTGTGGGAGCGGATCATGTGGTTTATCCGGAGTTTGAGGCGGGTTGTGCGCTGGCGCGATCGCTCACCAAACCAGCGATTTTAGACCGTTTTGATTTGGATACGGAAAACAGCATTGTGGAACTGATCGTTCCAGATGAATTTCACAACAAAACGATCGCCGAACTAAAACTCCGCACCCGTTATGGTTTGAACTTGCTAGCGGTAAGTCATGAAGGCAAATTTGAAATTAATCCCGATCCTAACAGACGGCTTCTTAAAGGTTCGGCAATGGTTGTGATTGGCTCGAACAAAGATATCAATAAGTTGCCCATTTGAAGGACTAGGGGCTAGGGGCTAGGGGTTAGGGGCTAGGGAAGAGAACAGAGGGAAAAGGGAGAGGAAGAGGAAAATGGGAGACGGGAGAGGGAAGAGGGAAAAGATTTATTCTCCCGCTCCCCCGCTCCCCCACTCCCTCTTCCCCTAGCCCCTAATCCCTAACCCCTAGCCCCTAGCGCCTCGGTTGTTTCCGCAGCACCTCAATTTGTTGTATTAGGAGATCGACTTCATCGGCTTTAGAGGTCTGACCTTGGGATCTGTATAAGTCCCTAGCTCTCTTGAGGGGGCGAACTGCATCCTTGAGCTGCTCTTGATAGTACAAAATAACGCCCAAATTATAGTGTGCGGAAGGATCGTTGGGGTGACGGCGAATCGCTTCTTTATAAGCTGCGATCGCTTCTTCTGGCTGATTTTGTCTACTTAAAATATTGCCTAAACTGTTGTAGCCTGCTGCTAAATTCGGATTGATTTCAACTGCTTTTTGGTATGCAACTGCTGCCGCTTCCAGTTGCCCTTGCTTTTCTAACACAATTCCCAAATTGTAGTAAGCATCGGCATTTTCGGGACTTAGACGAATCGTTTGCCTGTAGGCTACGTTCGCTTCTTCTAGCCGATCGAGTTGATAATAGATCGCGCCCAAGTTGTAGTAAGCATAGGAATTTTCGGGATTGATGGCAAGGGTTCTTTCATATGCGGATATCGCAGCATCAATTTGACCTTGTTGATAATAAATCACTCCCAAGTTATAATGCGCTTCTTCTAAATCTGGATTGAGAGCAAGCGCTTGCTGGTATTGAGCGATCGCCTCCCCAGTGCGGCCTTTTTCATTTAAAATATTGCCCAGGTAAAAGTGAGCCGGAGCAATTTTGGGGTCTCGTTCCAGAGCTTTCTGAAAAGCGTCGGCGGCGATATCCAAGTCTCTCTGGTTGTAGCTATTGACTCCTTGTTGGAAGTAACCAGCCGCCTCCAGATCTTGAGTAACAATACCTCGAACTAGCTGCTTCGTTCCTGGGATATCGCTCGCTGCATGGGTTGGGGACAGCGCAGACGAACAAGCGAGACTGATAGCGGCGGCAATTATATAGATTGAGGGGTGCTTTTTAAACATTTGGTTTTTTTATTTTTTAGTATGCCGACTTTGGCAGGGCGAGATCGGGCAGATCCTTAAGTCCGTGGGCGCCGACCGCGCCCGCATCGAGGCGGCCATCGACAAGCTGCGCGGAGGCGAGAGGGTGCAGAGCGAG
>NZ_JACJUP010001005.1:0-2662 GCF_014748295.1 Planktothrix sp. FACHB-1355
TTTGGAAAGGTTCAGTCAAAAGAATCAAGATACCAGCCAAAAAGTTCTGGAGAATATCGCGAAATGCAAAGCCGATCGCCACACCGCTAATACCCAGCAGTTGAATCAAATCTCCTGCCTGGAATGTCGGTATGATGATGGATAAAGCCACAAATAAACCGACTAAAATCACAATTCCCTGCGATAAACGCCCCAGCACCAGTCCCAAGTTCCTAGCTTGCCGATGCCTTCTGGTCAGACGTTTGACGAGCGACTTAATTTTACTGCCTGCGAAAAAAAACAGCGCGAAGACGATCGCCGCCAGCACAATGTTGGGCAACATGACGATTAGGCCATCTATCATCCCCTGAATCTTCGCCCATGCAGTTAATGCTGATTCCTGGAGATTCATGACACCTCCCTGCTGTATAAAACTTTGTTGATATTAATCAAAAATAAAATAATTAAAATCTACCCCTGGTAAGTAAATAGGCGTTTCATACTGCTTGTTGAGGGATATGTATACCAAGAAGGAAGTTTTGGGAGATGTCCTGGCCTGACGCCATATAACTTGATGTGACTGCAAAATTTGTCCCTAGCTTACCTGGGCAATATTACTAAATTTCTATGCGATAATGGGAAGTTTGAGACTGAGCAGATTGCTTTGTTGTCTAGTTGTTAAATATTCGCTCATACTTGTTTGCCGAGAAGGAGCCTATGTTGCTGAACTCTATCCGACTCAGGTTGAAAAAAATGCAAAGGCGCGAAATCGAGCCTCAAAATGTAGAGCAAATCCAAATAGAACTGTTAGAAGAATCAAGTTTAGATACTAATTATCTTGTCTTGATTTTAGGCTCGTGCGTAATCGCAACTTTGGGATTGTTATCCAATAGTGCCGCTGTAATTATAGGTGCAATGATTATAGCTCCTTTAATGATGCCTATCCGGGGATTAGCTTTTGGAGCATTAGAAGGAAACGTTGTTTTAGTTCGCAAAGGTTTGACGGCGATCGCAGTTGGGACACTTCTTGCAACTGTTTTGGCTATGTTGCTGGGTTTTTTGGTAAGACTTCCCGAATTTGGCAGCGAAGTGATCGCCCGTTCCAAACCGAATTTACTAGATTTGGGAATTGCCGTAGCAGCCGGAGGAATTAGCGGTTTTGCTAAAGTTCAGCCCAAAGTTTCTGGGACTTTAGCTGGAACTGCGATCGCAGTTGCTCTCATGCCGCCAATTTGTGTAGTTGGATTGGGTTTAGCTCAAGCAAATTGGTCACTCAGTTTGGGTGCAACGCTGCTTTATCTTACCAATTTACTCGGCATTACTATCTCGTGTATGTTCACTTTTTTAATGGCAGGCTACACGCCGCTGCATCGCGCCCACAAAGCGCTTAGTTGGGCTTTAGTTTTTACGGTCATACTTGTCATTCCTTTAGGTATAAGTTTTGTAGAATTGCTGAGGCAAAATCAACTCGAAGCCAGCCTTAAAAGGGCCTTACTCAATCGCACGATTACCTTTCAAAACGTTGAACTAATTAAAACGAATACAAACTGGCTAGCCAATCCGCCGGAAGTGCGCTTAACCGTTCGTACCAAGGAAGCTTTAACGCCAAAACAAGTAATACTTTTAGAAAAGTTTGTAGAAAAGGAAATGAGACAGCGGTTTACCCTCATATTTGAGGTCAGCCAAGTTGAAGAAGTGAGGCGAGACGACCCAGATAGTGGCTCTTCTGAGTAGAAAGTTTAGCCTTACTATTGCCCAACTAAACTCTCTAGAAGCCGCGCAACGGACTATTGTCCGTTGCGCTCTAACCAACTTGTTTGAAGAGCATTTGGTTAGACAAATACAATTACTATATTATGATGTTTGTTTGCATAATGCAAGAGGGTTTACAAAAGTTTTTACCAAGTCGATCGGCACAAGCTTTCGCTCAATCTGCAAAGCATTTATGGCAGAAGAGTTAAAGCACTTCTTACCGATATCGATTCTTCCTTTTGCCGCCCAATCGTTGCAGAAAACCATACCATCCAGAACGTTTGGACATCCTTCTGTTGCTGCGGTTTGTCTGTTCTGATTCTGATGCCGCTTCAAGGTCGTTTGTGCGAGGAATTCCTTGTTGTCTGCGAGCTTCATCAGTGAGAGGTATCGCATTTTTATCGGGGACAATTTGAGAGCCATATTTTCTCGCGTAAACTTGAGTGAACTCTGCGCCGAAAAAGAGAATTTGGGCAGCATAGTAAACCCAAGCCAGGATAACTACGATCGAACCTGCTGCGCCGTAAGTCGAACCAAAACTGCCGTTCCCCAAATACATCCCCAGTAGAAACCTACCGATGGAGAACAGTAGGGACGTAATAGCAGCACCAATCCAAACATCACTCCATGCAATTTTGACATCTGGCAAGAATCGATAAATCATCGCGAACAGCAGCGTAGTCACACCGAAGGAGATGACAAAGTTGGCCAGCAGCCACACAAAGTCAATACCGGGTAGCAAGTTGCTTAAATAAGAGTTAAGTCCTGCTAATACGGCGCTAATAATCAGCGATACCAGTAGTAAAAAGCCAATTACCAACACCATTGCGAAGGACAAAAAGCGTTTGCGAATGAAGCCTTTCACGCCCAGATCTGGTTTTGGTGCCACTTCCCAAATAGTATTGAGGGCATCTTGCAGTTCCCCAAACAC
>NZ_JACJUP010001006.1:0-2658 GCF_014748295.1 Planktothrix sp. FACHB-1355
ATAATTTAAGTCCCCGTGCCGTCACCCACCATTGCACACATTTGTAACATAAACAAACATTTTTCCCCATAAACCTGAAAGACCCATCCGGTGAAACCGGGTTTCTTTGGGTTGGAACAAGCAAATATCAACCTTTGCAACAAAAGAAACTCGGTTTATCATTCTCGATCCCAAATGGCGAATCAGTCTTTTAGTGACAAATAGTGACAAAAAATCCAGAAATTTAGTGTTTGGTGGCGTAGATAAAAGAGAAAGTATAGGATGGATTTAGCTGAACAGGCTCTACGGTTTACAAAATGGGAAAGCGGCTAGAGAGTTTTGAAGCAGTCCAGAAATCAACGGTTCGGGTTAAAGATACAGCAGGAAAAACCTGGGGAACAGGCTTTTTCGTTACAAATGAGGGGCATTTGCTGACTTGCGCCCATGTCGTCGAAGATGCTGGAGGTTGGAAGAATGTGCGAGTACTCGATCGACCCGTAACTTGTATTTATGAAGGTGATTCGGAAAGTAACGATTTTTCTGTACTTCTAGTTGAAGATATTCCACTTAGTCCAGCTCCTTTGCAGGCAGATTTTGAGCCAGGAGACGAATTTCTCAGTCCTGGTTTTTCTAATGATGATTTCTACGGGGCACCTATTCGAGGTGAAATTACCGCATTTGCTCGTTGTGGTAAGCTTGGCAACCAAAAGTTAATCCGTTTGGAAACTTTTTCAGATGCCCAGCGTATTGAAGGCGGGCAAAGCGGTGCGCCTATATTTGTTTATAAAAAAGGTAATTACAGGGCTGTTGGCATAATTGTAGCTTCGGAAGATTTAAACGGTGGGCTGGCAATATCAATTTCCACTGTCTTAAAAAGCGGTGCTTTAGCTGAAGCCTTAAAAGTCGGTAACAAAATTACCTTACGGCAATTAACTATTCCAACACTTATTGCCTTGATGGGAGGGGTTTCATTTTTATCTGTTTTTGGCTTAAAACAAACCTTAGAAAATTTCGATAAATGCTCTCGCGGTCGCATTAATAGCGCTAATAATATAATCAGCGATGAAATTGCAAGCGGTAATTACGAATCTGCCTTATTTCAAGTTAATAAAATTATCAACGATTGTCCTAACAAAGATAGTTTATTAATTACAAAAGGTCGGATTTATCTTGAAAAAAGCCAATATACCGATGCCATTTTACTTTTTCAAGATGCTTTAAAAATTCAAGAAACAGTAGAAGCGAGGTATAACTTAGGATTGGCACTTGCTAAGAGTGATGATTGTGCAAAAGCACTTGAAGAATTTAAAAAGATAGAGAACGATCTTAAGCTTAAAATCAATATTTATTACAGCATGGGTGTTTGTTATGATAGGTTGGAAAATTGGAAACAAGCATTGGAGAAGCTAAGATATGTAGCTAATAACAAGCAGGGAAATAGAAAACTTTATTCCGATTCACTGTACTACCTTACAGAGATCAATGCTAAACTTTGGTATCTAAACCAAAAAAGCCCAGAAAAACTCAAGTTCCAAAATGATTTTATGAAATATTTAGAGTTACAGTTTAATAACTTAGATCCGAACAAGCAGGTCACATATTTAGAACAAACTAATAAAGATATACAACAAATAAACAAAAATCCTTTTGAAGGAACGCCAGAATATTCTTTTATTTACTCTACGCAGGAATTTAAAAAGCTAATATGTAAACTACACAAAAATATTAATCGGGAAGTGCCGAGTAACCTAAAGAAATCATGTTAAGCATAACTACAGCTTAAGGGGATATCGAAAAAGTTCGATATCCTTCTCTCTACCTATTCATTAAAGCAATCTAGTTGCCAATTCTATCTACTAATTCTAATTGCTGAATGTACTTTTCAAGTTGGTTAATTAAGTCAATCAGTTCCGCAATGGGCTGCTCGATTTCGCTTCCTACGGAAGGGCCTTGGCCTGGAGGACATCCTCGTGGAGGAGGCGCTCCCGGAATACAACCGTACCTAGCTAAATAATAATTTTCAACCGAAATTCGATACGCTCCCAGCCGTTGTGAAAGAGATCTAATGTCTGAATTAACAGCGATAAGTCTACTTCGATCGATTGGCATACTTACACCTGAGTATTTTTTATTTATAAAACTTACGCAGAGTAGCTAAATGTGCGCTCAATTCATGAATTGAGGGCATAAGTCATGATTTATTCAAAGACTCTTTTACTCTAAAAGCAGCTTGTTGAACAAGATTTAGCTGCTTGACGTTATTTTCATAGGCTGATTCTTGAGATTGTTCGTAAAGTTCCAATGCTTCCCTAGTTTTAGACTCCAACACTTGCAGATCTTTTTTTAAGTTTTCCACTATTCCGGGAGGCCAGGTGTCAGGAAGAGAGGATTGCTCAAATTTCCAAGAAACTTTGATTTTGAAGCTTGCTTGACCGGATGCTTGTGCGATGAAAGCAGAACCGCTGGCAGTGAAACCTAAATTAAATTCTACTTCGGCACTTTCGGCCTTCATCGGCTGATTGAGTTCTTGCCAAATGTCTACAAAAGTTTGACAAGCTGGCAAAACGGCCTTGCGAATCATTTGTCTAAAGTCAGCTTCTGTAAGCTTGTCCACAGCACTGTCTTTATTCGATCGTTGCTGAATACCAGCAGCTTTCTCTAGGGGTACTACTTCTATAT
>NZ_JACJUP010001007.1:0-2603 GCF_014748295.1 Planktothrix sp. FACHB-1355
AAATATCGCTATGTTCAAAATGGGTTGCCCTTGGATATAGAAATGCGCTATTTAGTGAAGAGTCCAAAGGATATAGAACCGTTTGGCAATCTGGAAGCTTGGATAGAAAAGTACACGGCTATTTCATCTTTTCGTAATATTAAACCTAGTATTATTAATAATAAAAATGTAGGCTTCTATGGTATGTTTGTTTACGAAAAACGAGCGTACTTGAGTGCTTGTATAAATCCGAGTGGCGGTACTACGTTCACTTATGAGCAGTTTAGGCGCAATCGATATATGTACGATTTGCGGTTCGATCGCTTCTTTTTATGGTTGTTAGATTCGGCAAAACTGCGAGACGAACGTTGTCTGTGGACGCAAATGTCTGTACCTTTAAATAATTCTTCGCCGCAGCAAAGTTATCAAATTTTAGAGAAGGCTTGGATTGCTTGGTACAAGTGGTGGAGTCCGCGTTTTTCAAATCGTTAACGATAGGTACTGAATCGATGTTCTAGAGCGCCAGTCCAGTAAAAGAGATTGACAAAAGCAAAATAATGTGAAATGGGCTTTAGATTGCGGCAGGGCGAAGCATTTGGACAGAAAATCTTGGGTTTTTTGCAATAAATTGTCGCCCAAATGCTAATGCCTCCGGCACGCTACGCGAACGCCCCTACATAACACATATTTCGTTGTTTTTGTCAATTTATTCTACTGGACTGGCGCTTTAGCGAAGCCCACCCGTAATGTACAGCGTTTCGCCAGTGATCCAGCCCGAATCGGAGGAAGCAAGGAAGACAACGGCAGGGGCGATGTCCTGTGGCTGTCCAATGCGACGTAATGGTGTTTGCGCTTCAGTTTGTTGGCGACCTTCACTCTCGGTAATTCCTGCTGTGTGTGCCCCCTCCGTTTCCACCATGCCGGGATTGATGGAGTTGATGCGAATGTTGCGGGGGCCTAACTCTTTGGCTAGCGACTTCGTGACGGCATCAACAGCCGCTTTGGTAGCACTATAAATTGAGGCATTGGCGGGGGCGAGGGTGCTAACGATCGAACTGATATTGATAATGCTGCCGCCTGCCGAGCCGAAGTGCTTGACGGCTTGTTGTGAGGCGAAGATCAATCCCAGCACATTCAGATCGAATTGCTTGTGGAAGTGTTCTTCGGTGATGTTTTCCAGTGGGGAAAATTCATAAATTCCCGCATTGTTGACCAAAATATCTAGCTTGCCGAATGTTTGCTGTGTCTGTGCAAACAGATGTTCGATCTCTGCTTTTTTGGCAACATTGGCTTGAACTGCGATCGCCTTACCGCCTGTGCTGGTAATTTCATCAACCACGCGATCGGCCCCTTCTTTGCTTGATGAATAGTTAACGACAACTGCTGCACCTTCGGCTGCCAGATGTTTGGCGATCGAGGCACCGATGCCTTTAGATGCACCTGTAACGACTGCAATTTTTCCCTCTAGTTTTTTTGTCATGCCTGTGATTTCTGGCGGTTGTTGGGTAATATCTGTG
Organism: Planktothrix sp. FACHB-1355; assembly: GCF_014748295.1. Classification (NCBI taxonomy): domain Bacteria; kingdom Bacillati; phylum Cyanobacteriota; class Cyanophyceae; order Oscillatoriales; family Microcoleaceae; genus Planktothrix; species Planktothrix sp. FACHB-1355. The sequence continues at coordinate 1,497 of NZ_JACJUP010001007.1, forward strand.
CGAAACAGGTGCAAACTTATAAGAATGCACCCATTGAGTTTTTTAACAGGGATGTCTCACATCCTTGCATCCGCATCAGGATTTAAGAAATTCCAGCAGGTCGGCGTTGAGCCGTTCCTTGCTCGTGTCGCCCAAACTATGCGTTCCCCCAGGATAGATCTTCAAAATCGAATTCTTGACGAGCTTGGCAGACAGGAGGGCAGAAGCACCTATGGGTACGATCTGATCGTCATCACCGTGAATAATCAACGTTGGCACGTCGAACTTCTTCAAATCCTCGGTGAAATCTGTTTCCGAAAACGCCTTAATGCAGTCATAAGCGTTTTTATGACCAGCCATCATACCCTGCATCCACCAGGACTGGATCAGACCTTGGGAGACTTTGGCACCGGGTCGATTGAAGCCAAAGAACGGCCCGCTGGCTACATCGAGGAAGAACTGCGATCGGTCAGCCAAAAACGCCGCCCGAAAGCCATCGAACACCTCAATGGGCAGCCCACCCGGATTTGCCTCTGTCTTGAGCATCAGTGGCGGCACTGCGCCCATCAGCACGGCCTTGGAAACGCGCTTGGTACCGTGGCGTCCGATGAAACGCGCTACTTCACCACCGCCTGTAGAGTGTCCGATCGTCACCGCATCCTTTAGATCCAGCGCCTCAAAGAGTTCTGCCAGATCGTCAGCGTAGGTATCCATGTCATTGCCGTGCCAAGGTTGGCTCGATCGGCCATGACCGCGACGATCGTGGGCGATGCAACGGTAGCCGTGCGAGGCGAGAAAAAACATCTGCGATTCCCAAGCATCCGCACTCAGCGGCCAGCCGTGACTGAAGACAATAGGCTGTCCTGTGCCCCAGTCTTTGTAATAGATTTGCGTACCGTCCTTAGTCGCGATCGTGCCCATGTTGCTCCTATGTCAATTGCGAGCGTTTGCCAATCTGTATCTGGTTCGGACTTTGATAATCCGATCGTTCTTATTCTGTAAAGCTGATTCCAGTCAAATCACTCAAGTTATAAGTAGTCGGACAAAAGTAATCGACACTGTATGAACTTTTGTTAAGGCACTTGCAGGAGTGCCTTCGCACAGCGTGCCGTAGGCATATCGTGCATC
>NZ_JACJUP010001008.1:0-2656 GCF_014748295.1 Planktothrix sp. FACHB-1355
CGCCAAGTCCTTTAGGTGCGTGCAGTTTGTGACCGGAAATGGTGAGTAAATCCACCGTACTATTTTTCATGTTCAGTGGAATTTTACCCGCCGCTTGAACGGCATCTACATGAAATATAGCACCTTTTTCTTTTACGATGTGACCGATTTGTTCGATGGGAAAAATAACGCCTGTTTCATTATTAGCATACATGATCGACACTAAAGCAGTGCCACCTGTCAGCGAAGCTTCTAATTCATCCAGGTCTAATTGTCCTTGGTTATTTACGGAAAGATAGGTAACTTTATAGCCTTGACTTTCCAGCAGTTTGCACTGGCTGAGAATAGCGGCGTGTTCGACTTCTGTAGTAACGATATGGTTTTTGTTAGGCTGGACTGCTAGGGCCGATCGAATCGCCGTATTATTTCCTTCCGTGCCACAACTGGTAAATACTATTTCAGTGGCTTCTGCGCCTAACAAAGCTGCAACTTGTTCCCTTGCTTGTTTAACTTCCTTCCCAACTTGTCCGCCAAAAGTGTGCATTGAAGAAGGGTTGCCATAATATTCAGTTAGGAAAGGAAGCATCGCCTCAAGGACTAGGGGATCTACCTTGGTAGTGGCATTGTTATCTAAATAAATGACTGACATTGCTAACTGGGGAATTGGGATTGGGAAATGGTTAAGAGGTTGGGAGTGGGTAGGAAGAGAGAAGTGAACGATTTCTCTCTTCTCTAGCGCCTAGTGTTTAGCTTTCGCTCGCCAGTACGGAATCAGTACAAACTTGGATGGAAAGCCACTTTTGGTAATATTCGGAAGCTACTTTTTCGATTAAGTCGTAAGCTTCTACCACTTCAATTCCAGCTTTTTTCAACTGTTCTTGGGGACAACTACCGATCTTGGAAACCAAAACTGCTTTGCAACCTTCCAACATCTTTAAAATGTCGTCAAGAGAATGGTCTTCACCATAGCCGCCTTGACAATACTGTTCGACTTTGCGGTGTCCGACAAATTTGGCTTCGTTGGCATCAACTTCGTAAACCATGAATTCTCTGGCATGACCGAAGTGTTGATTGACTAATCCACCGCCTTTGGTAGCGACTGCAACTAAAATTTTGGGAGAATTTGCGACTTTCTTTTGTGCTTTGGCTGCTTTGGCTGCTTTTTGTTCCTCTTGAACTTTATCGATCGCAGCGTGGAGTTCTTGGCGTTTTTCTAAGTTATATTCCGGTGCCATTTCCAAGAATTTTTCTTTGGTAAATTCTTGACTCCGGTCTTCACCCAATAATCCTACCGCATCGGCGCGACACTGGCGACAGTGGCGCATCATCTTCATATTTGACCCGGCACATTTATCTTGCAGCGCTTTCAGTTCCTTCGGTGTTGGGCCGCGCTGACCTGTCAAACCAAAGTGGGTGCCGTGTTCGGGTGCGGAGATCAGGGGCATGATGTTGTGCAGGAATGCACCTTTCTCGCGAATTACTCGATCGACTTCTGCCAGGTGTTCGTCATTAATCCCTGGAATCATCACGGAGTTGACTTTGCACAGGATATCAGCTTCTTTGAGGGCTTGCAACCCTTCCATCTGCCGTTCGTGCAGAATCCTTACCGCTTCAATGCCTTTGTAGCGTTTGCGCCGGTAGTGAACCCAAGGATAAATCTTCGTGCCGACTTCCGGGTCTACCATATTAATAGTGATGGTGACGTGATCGACGTTGAGTTTTTTGATGCGATCGACGTAATCTGGTAGCATTAAGCCGTTGGTTGACAAGCACAGCTTGATATCCGGGGCTTTGTCGGCAATTAACTCGAATGTGCGGAAAGTTTTTTCTGGGTTCGCCAAGGGGTCGCCAGGGCCAGCAATTCCCAACACCGTCATCTGCGGAATCTTACCCGCAATTACCAGCACCTTATGGGCGGCTTCTTCGGGAGTTAGCAGTTCGCTGACGACACCTGGACGGCTTTCGTTGGCACAATCATATTTGCGGTTGCAGTAGTTGCACTGTATGTTGCAAGCAGGTGCAACAGCAACGTGCATTCTAGCGTAGTGGTGATGCGCTTCTTCACTGTAGCAAGGGTGCTTGGCGATGCGCTCTTTGATTTTTTCATCGTGGGAGATTTCAGTAGAAGAGGAACTACAGCCGCAACCACCAGATTTTTTGGGTTGGGAGAGTGCGTCCGGCTGTGCTTTCGCTTCTGTTTTTGCCAGTAGTTCTGTAGTAGGTGACATCGAAATCCGTAGGTCAAGTAAACGAACTGATTTATCGACGTAGAACACTTATGTGCAAAAGTAGCGAAGTTTGGTTTTTCTTCCCTTCTGCTGAAACTTAAGTGCCTGACGTTATGAAATTTATATCAGCCGTCTTCAGGTAGTCAGAACGATTCGACCCGCTTCAGATTTATTGAATATATTAGATTTGTACTCAAAGACTCAAACCCTTCCCCAATCAGTATCGCAGCGAATCAAAAATTTTTTTTGGGATAAGGGTACTGGTATTTTTGGGTTGAGGTACAAGTATTTATGGAGCAGGGGACTATAATTCTGTGTACTCACGTCTAAATCCAGTCTAGGAGTGGCTTTGAGGGCATTTTACATAGCCTTTTTTGAGCTTTTAAGCTGCACTCAAAAACTACTCACTAGGGCTGGAATAGTTTGAATCTGACTACTCTCCCGCTCCT